>NZ_VILC01000035.1:0-41363 GCF_009712065.1 Aphanizomenon sp. UHCC 0183
TAGATTGAAGTTGCTTAACTAGATTAGCTATTTCTGTTTCAGTATTAGCAAATTGAAATGCTTTACCCATTGGACGGATATAAACATCAAGTGTTGCTTTACTTACGTCAATGCCTACCCATTGGGAGATATAATCCATTTTTAACTCTCCAATTTCAATTACTTCTTTTTAATTTGTTTTGTTTTTATTCATCCCCTTGATTTCACTCATCCTTGCACGATACGGGCTATATTATCTATGTCTTTGTTCATAGTTTTTACCCCAGGCGACTGTTCGAGTTCTGTCATGGAGATTGTTGTGGTGATCCTTGCTACAAAGCGGTCTTTTCTGACCCAGGTTGGGACGGTCTACCACTTCTTCTAACATACCTCTAAGATACAAGGTTGGGCTAAGTGATAAGGCAACCCAACAAATCCAGCCAATTAAATTTTCATCATGTTGGGTTTCCTTACGTCAGGATATAAGTTATTTGTATGGGATTTTGGCAAAAAAGCACTTTCTCAATTATTGGGGGTTTATTTTCATTATTATTGAGAATTTTATCAATAATGTAACGAGTTTTGGTAATTTCAGCTTGGGGGGTTGACAGTGTTCTGAGTTTTGGGTATGCTTATGGTATATGTGGAGAAGTGTGCGCCCATATATATAAGGTTTTTATTTATCAAGATCATAATTTCCCAAATAAATCCCAGAAGCAGGGAAATAAGAAAATAAAATTTGTTCTCATAACCAAAATACCAAAACGTTATCTTGTATCTCAGGATGAAGATGCAATTACAGTAGATGTAAAACTGGGAAAGATGGGTAAAATCAGCAGATAAATAAGTAATTAAGAAATTTCAAAATCAGGAATAATGCACACAGACACGATATTCTACCAAATCTTCCTCACTTTTCACACTCTATTATTTGAAATTTTGGGTGAACCCACAGAAAATGCCAAAGATTATCAATTTACCTCTGTGGAAGTGAAAGAAAAAGCATTTCGATTTGATGGAATTTTTATAGCAGATAGTGTGGAAAAACCCATCTATTTTGTAGAAGTGCAATTTCAACCCAAACCAGATTTTTACTGGGAATTAATCGCCGAAATCAATATTTATCTCAATCAATTTAAACCTGTACAAGATTGGCAAGGGGTAGCGTTATTTGCGAAACGGAGTTTAGATGTAGGAGAATTAACAGCTTATCAACAGGAATTGATTAATAGTGGGAGAATTAAACGAATTTATTTAGATGAATTACCACCGGGTTCAATTGGTATGGGGTTAATTGAGTTAATTGTCAGTCAGGAAGCACAAGCACCGGAATTAGTTAAAACCCTCATGGCAAGGACTAAGACAGAAGTTGAGAATGACAGAGAAAAACAAGGTATTATAGAATTGTTGGAGACTGTTTTATTGTCCAAATTTTCACAATTAAGCCGTCAGGAGATAGAAGCAATGTTTTTAGTGAGTGATATTAAGCAAACAAGAGTATATCAAGAAGCAAAGCAGGAAGGTAGACAGGAAGGTAGAGAAGAAGGTAGGCAGAATGGTGAGCTGATTTTATTAATACGCCAGTTATCAAAAAGATTTGGAAAATTGAAAGATATTTACATCGAAAATATCAACAGTTTAAATATAGAACAACTGGAAAAGTTGGGAGAAGCATTATTAGATTTTACAGATATTAATGACTTGGAAACATGGTTAAAATCTGAGACAACCAAGTAATTAAGAAATTTCAAAATCAGGAATAATGCACACAGACACGATATTCTACCAAATCTTCCTCACTTTTCACACTCTATTATTTGAAATTCTAGGAGAACCTACAGAAAATGCCACAGATTATAAATTTACTTCTGTGGAAGTGAAAGAAAAGGCATTTCGATTTGATGGAATTTTTATGGCAGATAGTCTAGAAAAACCCATCTATTTTGTAGAAGTGCAATTTCAACCAAAACCAGATTTTTACTGGGAATTAATCGCCGAAATCAATATTTATCTCAATCAATTTAAACCTGTACAAGATTGGCAAGCAGTGGCTTTATTTGCGAAACGGAGTTTAGATGTAGGAGAATTGACTGCTTATCAACAGGAATTGATTAATAGTGGGAGAATTAAACGAATTTATTTAGATGAATTACCACCGGGTTCAATTGGTATGGGGTTAATTGAGTTAATTGTCAGTCAGGAAGCACAAGCACCGGAATTAGTTAAAACCCTCATGGCAAGGACTAAGACAGAAGTTGAGAATGACAGAGAAAAACAAGGTATTATAGAATTGTTGGAGACTGTTTTATTGTCCAAATTTTCACAATTAAGCCGTCAGGAGATAGAAGCAATGTTTTTAGTGAGTGATATTAAGCAAACAAGAGTATATCAAGAAGCAAAGCAGGAAGGTAGACAAGATGGTGAGATGATCTTATTGATACGTCAGTTATCAAAAAGGTTTGGAAAATTAAAAGATATTTACATCGAAAATATCAACAGTTTGAACATAGAACAACTGGAAAAGTTGGGAGAAGCATTATTAGATTTTACAGATATTAATGACTTGGAAACATGGTTAGAATCTGAGATAGACAAGTAAGTTTATTTAATTGTCTGAATCAGGATTTCCAGGATTTGAGGATTTTCAGGATGTGATTGGATGATTTTTGGTGGGGATTTGGTGATTTTTATTTGTCTGAATCAGGATTTCCAGGATTTGAGGATTTGCAGGATGTGATTGGATGATTTTTGGTGGGGATTTGGTGATTTTTATTTGTCTGAATCAGGATATTCAGGATTTAAAGATTTACAGGATGTTGGTTGGTGTTGAGGTTTTTTGGATGTGAGGATTTTTGTGATGTGGGAACTTTTTGGATATTATTTGTGTGATGATCAAAATTCTCAGTTAATAAACTAAGTAATTGGAAAAAAATATTTACAGTCATTGCGAGCGAAGGGAAGCAATCACAACCCTTGGAATTGCTTCATTTCACTTCGTTCCATATGGCTAACGCTACGCAACGCTTACGCAATGACAATGACATTGTGTAATTAATTCTGTCTCACTACTTATCTATTCTGCGAATAACGCTTCTAAATCTTGACGACCATTTACAATTCTGGGAATTTCCACATTATTATCAACCAATTGATAAAAAATGATGTAACCATTTAAAGGAAGTCCACGCATTCCCTGTCTTATATATTCGTAACTGCGTCCCATTTAAGGAAATAGCAGTAATTTTTCACAATTTTTTGTGAAATCTTGAAAAAGCATTTCTCCAGTTTCAATATTTCTGTTTAAAAAGTATTCAGAAATGCTATCTAAATCTCGAATTGCTAGAGGTGAAATCAAACATTGATTCATTCTTTCTCCTCTCGCGCATGACGAAATTTTGCCTGTATCTGTTCAACAACTTTTTCTAAAGGAACTCCTTCCCCTCGTTCTAATTCTACTGCGGCTTCATTAACTTTAACTCTCACGTCTTCTACCCAGTCTTCATATTCTCCTTGTTTTTCTTGTAAAAGTTGTAGAGCTTGATTAATTACGGCTTCAGCATTAGGAAATCTCCCTTGAGCTAACTGGTTTTGAATAAACTGTTCTTGTTCTGGTTTTAGGGTAATATTCATTGCTATTTCCTATAACTGATAATTTTCATTATAAACGTAATTGTCAGAATCAGAACGCCCTTCGGGAAGTCAAAAGTCAAAAGTCAAAAGTCAAAAATTAAGTATACTTAATTAAAAGTTTGAAATTTTGATGACCGCCCTTCGGGAAGTCAAAAGTCAAAAGTCAAACATAATTGATGTATTATTCATTAAAGGTTTTAATTTTTGATGATCATGAATTATGCACCCATAAATGAAAGAACTTTTGAATTTGCTGTCAGAATTACAAAGTTGTGTTCTTATCTGGATAAACAACCGGGAACTCCAAGATTATTAGCTGCTCAATTATTTAGATCAGGTACATCTATAGGTGCTAATATTGAAGAATCGCGTAGTGCTGAAAGCGATAAGGATTTTGTTAGTAAACAATCTATTGCACTGAAAGAAGCAAGAGAAACAAAGTATTGGTTAAAGTTGTTAGTGAAATCGGAAATTGTTCCTAGTGAAAAAATAGCAGATATGGTTGATGAATGTGAACAGTTGATGAGAATTATTGCTAAGTCAATTGTCACAACTAAAGGAAAGATGAAAAACAATTAATTTCTTGTTTTTGACTTTTGACTTTTGACTTTTGACTTCCCGAAGGGTGTCCTGATTCTGACAATTGAGAATTTCAGATCCCCGACAACTTTTAACAATCTTCTCATTTATCACATTAATTATCCCAGAAGTCGGGGATTTTCAGATGCAAACTAACATCCTGTAAATCCTTAAATCCTGGATATCCTGATTCTGACTTAATAATTTTCTGTAACCCTTAAATATTACAGTTTACAAGTCTCGACGCGACAGAAGAGATAAACCTCATTGCAAACCTCGTCTCTTCCCATTCTTCCCCAAGTCGTCTCACCGGGAGGTGGCCTTCGGGTGCTTTCTTGTCAAAAGTAATAGCTGTGTAGTACAACCACTCTCCTCCTTTTCTCCATCCTACCTTGTCCCCGAACTTCTCCCAGATGTCCCGGTTAAGTTCTCTCGTTCCACCTAAACCTTGATAAATGCGTTTCTGCACAGAAAACCCAAATTTCCCATCACTGTATTTTACCCACAACTGGTCAATAGTGCGAAGGTCTTCACAGGGAAAATTATCAATATCTTTAACATCTAACCGACCTTCCTTTTCCCGCTTCGCAACAGCTAACATTACCCGTCTTGTTTCTCCGTCTGCTTCCTTCCATTTCCCTTGTGCGAGGTAGTCACGCAGTTTCCTATAGTCCATTCCACAGGATGATTTTAATTGTACTTCTTGGTTTATTAAACCCAATAACTCCCGAAACTCCCGCACTGTTTGGGGACGGTTGACTGGTTCTAACTCCATCCCTTTGAGAATAGCAGCATTTACCTTATCACTAATTTTCTGATTAAATTTTTGCGGTGGTGATAACTTGACATCTTCCTCAGCGCGATAATTAGCAGGAATGGGAACTCTATTCGTTAATAAAGTGTACAATGTCGCAGCTAAAGCATAAACATCTGTATAATAACCAAAATCTCCCCGTCGTTCATATTGTTCTATGGGTGCATAACCTTGGGTTATCATCGCAGTCATGCTTCTGATTTGACCAGGTTGAAATTCCCGCGCTAACCCAAAATCAATTAATACTGCTTCTTTGCTTTCCCGTCGCAACAAAATATTATTGGGTTTCACATCTCGGTGTAAAAGTTTCCGTTCGTGAACACATTCTAAAGCCTGTCCGATTTGGTCAATGTAGCGCAAAGCTTCGGTTTCTGACAAGTAACCATTTTCAGTCGTGTAGTTTTCCACATAAGCTGCTAAATCATCACCGTCAATGTGTTCCATCACAATAGCCCAAAGTCCATCTTCGGGAAAATTGTCGTAAACTTGGACAATATGGGGATGATAGCATTTTGATAAATCTAAGGCTTCTTTTCTAAACTTCCTTTGTCTGTCCGCAAAGTCTGGTTTTTCTCGTTGTTCGCGGTTGAGGGTTTTTATCACAACCAACCTGTTTTCTTCTGTATCTTCTGCAAGATAGGTTTCACCAAAGCCACCGCCACCGATCGCTCTTTTAATGATATACTGCCCGTTCTGTAGTGGGGTGTTAGGTGTCCAAGATTGCATATTGTCAGAATCAGGATTTAAGGATTGGGAGAGAAATTAAAAATTAGTATAACATCCGCGTTTATCTGCGTTCATCTGCGTTTAATTGTCTGAATCAGGATGTCGAGGATGACAATAATGTACTGGATTTTTTGAAGATGAATGAAAATAATGATGTTGATAGTGGAAAAATTTACTATATATGCGCGGACAGATTTCTACTCATAACATTAGAGTAAACCAAATTTTCCATCTTGTCAAGTCTTGACATGAAGAATCATGGAAAAAGTGAAAATCAAAAATCTCCACCGCAAACCAACATCCTGTAAATCCTGATTAGTAGGTGAACACAATAAAACCAAACTGTGTAAAGAAACGTAAAATAGCCCAAACCCTCTTCACTCTTGCCTCTTGCCTCTTGCCTTTTGCCTTGCCATAACGACAATTTTCAACGCCAACCTACTTCAGACAATCCAAAAGTTTACTATATATGCGCGGACAGATTTCTACTCATAACATTAGAGTAAACCAAATTTTCGTCTTGTCAAGTCTTGAAGTAATATATTTTGAAGATAATTGCGATATCTTGGGAATCCTTGCCAAGGGGACATACAATTTGCCTTTTCTCATATATAATAGTAGATTGTGTTGAATTAAAGCCATCCCATGCCTAAATTAAAGACTCGCAAGGCTGCGGCGAAGAGATTCCGCGTCACCGGTACCGGTAAAATCGTCCGCCGTAAACCGTTCAAAAACCACTTGTTAGAGCATAAATCCTCTAGCAAAAAGAGCAATATGTCTAAAATGGCAATTGTTCATGAACGAGACGAACCTAACGTGCGTTTAATGCTTCCATATTTGTAAAAAATCACAGGTAATAAGATATGACTCGGGTAAAACGCGGTAATGTAGCTCGTAAACGCCGCAATAAAATTCTCAAATTAGCTAAAGGCTTTCGTGGTTCTCACTCCACTTTGTTTAGAACCGCTAACCAACAGGTAATGAAGGCACTAAGAAGTGCTTACCGCGATCGCAAAAAGAAGAAGCGTGATTTTCGCCGTCTGTGGATAGCGCGGATTAACGCAGCTTCTAGACAACACGGTTTGAGCTATAGCCGTTTGATTGGTAATTTGAAAAAGGCCAATGTGGAACTAAACCGCAAAATGTTGGCACAATTGGCAATTCTTGATCCTGCAAGCTTCGCTAAAATTGCCGAACTCGCTAACTCGGTTAACGGATAAAGGTGGCAACGGATGAATAACGGATGTAACAGATGGCACTTCGGAGAATTGAAAATTAAAAATCAAGAAACTTTTTGGCATTTTTAATTGGAGTAAAACGCAGAGCGATTATGAATAAGTTACATCTGGTATTATCCGCTACCCTATCTTTGATTTTTTGGCTGTCTTTTCCCAGTGGAAATTTAACTGCATCTGCCGCAACAATGGCGGAAATTCAGCAGCGAGGCTATTTAAATATGGCAGTTAAGGATAATCTTCGTCCTTTGGGATTCAGAGATGACAAGGGCAATTTACAAGGGTTAGAGATTGATTTAGCCAAACGTTTGGCCAGTGATTTGTTGGGTAAAGCTGATGCTGTGAAATTGCAACCGGTAGCCAATAGCGATCGCTTACCATTAGTATTTAATCAGCAAGTTGATTTAGCGATCGCTGGAGTCACAGCCACAGAATCACGTTCTCGCATCGTTAGCTTCAGTGTTCCTTACTATTATGACGGCGCAGGAATAGTTACAAAAAATACATCTATTCAAGAATTAAAAGATATAGACAAAGGGAAAATAGCCGTTCTCAACAACTCTAGCACTGTTGGATACTTAAAGTATTTTACACCATCTGCTGAGTTGGTCAGTGTAGATTCCTATGCTCAAGGGTGGGAGAAAATAGAAAGTAATCAGGTAGATGGTTTTGCGGCGGATCTTAGTATTCTTAGTGGTTGGGTGCAAGCACATCCTCAATATCGCATACTGGCAACTAAATTATCAGCAGAGCCGCTATCTGTAGTGATGCCAAAAGGATCACAATATGATGAATTAAGACGTAACGTGAATGAAGCGATCGCTCGTTATACAGTTACAGGTTGGCTAAAAGAACGGATAGAATACTGGGGATTGTAGTAATTTAGTGAGAAATACACAACCTAATAACTGATAATAGATAGAGTATTTTAATAATTTGTATTTGTAGAAAATGGATAGCAATTTAGTCATCATTTATCTGTCACTTTTTGTTGGTTTACTTGCATTTGCTGGGGTGAGTGTTTTTCGTCAAGTATTCAAAACCCGAAAACTTGAAGGCTCCTTGAACAAGTTAAAAAACAAATTAACAAAAGAAAAAGGTACGGCTCAAGAATATTATGAATTAGCCAGTATCTACTCAGAAAAAAAAGTATTTAGTCAAGCCATACCCCTATTTCAAAAATCTCTCAAAGCAGCCGAAGAAGAAGGAGAAGAATCCATTGCTCCTATTTATAACGGATTGGGATATGTTTACTTTGCTCAAGAGCAATATGACTTAGCAATTCGTCAGTACAAAGAAGCCATAAAATTGAACCCAGACTATGTATCAGCTTTAAATAATCTCGGACACGCTTACGAAAAGAAAAAATTGAATGCTCAAGCCTTAGAAATGTATGAAGCAACACTAAAATTAGCACCCAATAACATCGTTGCTAAACGTCGGGCTGAATCCTTACGTCGCTTAGTTTCTATCTAAGCTCAAACCCCTACTATATCTCGTTCCCAGTCTCTGACTGGGAATGCTATTACAGAGGCTCTGCCTCTACTAAGGAATGTGAATTAAATAAGGTGCAAAAGTAGGGTGTGTTAGCGACAGCGTAACGCACCATTCCAGGTTACATCAGAATTGCAGGTTATTAAATTTGCGTTCCTAAGTAGGTTGGCGTTGAAAATTGTCGTTATAGCAAGGCAAGAGGCAAGAGTAAAGAAGTTTTCAGCAATTTTACGTTTCTTTACACAGTTTGGTTTTATTGTGTTCACCTACTTATTATTAAAGGCAGCACAAAAACGTTTAGATATTCTTCTCAGTTTAGAAGTTTTGAAATCTGCCGAAAAACAAATGGAAGTGAAACAAACACAAATAAACGTAACTGTTCACACTCCCCCCTATCTTTAACGAGAGATCAAGGGTTTCGATAATTTTAGAGGGGGGGGAGTGAATAACTGCAAATAAACCTTTTTAATGAATAAGAATATGACTGAAACCATAGACCATGATCGATTATTTAAAGAACTGATATCCACATTTTTTCTAGAATTTATAGAACTATTCTTTCCCGAAATTCTCCAATATCTAGACACCAACTCTATCATATTATTAGACAAGGAAATATTCACCGATGTCACCGCAGGAGACAAGTATGCAACAGATTTAATCGCTAAAGTGAAATTTCTTGAAAAACCTGCTTACTTCCTCATTCACATTGAAGCAGAATCAGGTTCACGTCCCAAATTCAATCAACGAATGTTTCGATATTTTGCCAGATTACAGGAAAAATTCGACTTACCTATTTATCCTATTGTGATATTTTCTTATGATTCACCAAAAACTGTAGCAGTCAATAACTATCAAATTAATTTTCCTGACTTTGAAGTGCTAAAATTTAATTATCGAGTCATCCAACTCAACCAATTAAATTGGCGAGATTTTTTAAATAGTCAAAACCCAGTTGCATCTGCTTTAATGTCAAAAATGAGTATAGCAGTAACAGACAGACCAAAAGTAAAGGCAGAATGTTTAAGGTTGTTAGTCACCTTAAAACTAAATCCTGCTAAAATGCAGTTAATATCAGGGTTTATTGATAGTTATTTAAGACTGAATCAAATAGAAGAAGAGAAATTTAAAACAGAATTAGGTTCACTAATACCAGAAGAACAAGAGGAAGTTATGCAAATAGTAACTAGCTGGATGGAACGAGGTATTGAACAAGGTATTGAACAAGGTATTGAACGAGGTATTGAACGAGGTATTGAACGAGGTATTGAACGAGAAAAAAATTTAATTATCCGTCAAGTTAATCGCAAGCTAGGAAAAATTGATGCTAAATTAGAAGCACAAATTAGAAACTTAAATGTAGAAATTATTGAACTTTTAGGAGAATCAATCTTTGATTTATCTACAGTAGAGGATTTACAAAATTGGTTAAATAATCTCCAGATTTAAATTAAAAATATGACTGATTAACCATTTCAGCGTTTTATAGGGTTAGAAGTTCAGTGATATGTCTATGGTAGGGGCAGGTTGTAGATAAAATTTCGGATATACTGTTAAAATTAAACTTTTTAAGCCCTGTCCCTACTTTGAAGCGTGGTTTTAACTGTCTCCTGTTTTTTCAATGGTTTCAATCACTGCTAACCCTATACTCGAAGCGGCGATTAGCATGATTGGTGCTGCTAAAAAGGCAATGGTAAGCATCTTGAGGGCTTGGTCAAAAAAAATATAGGTGGTCATTTGTTCACCTTCTGAACTGTATACAGCTACTGGTACTATCTAATTTTTCTTCACAGCCAGGTGGCTGAATTCCCAGTAATTGTATCTTAACAAAACTTTAGCTCTTTCATGACATGATGACAAAGTTTTATTAGAGTAAGCCACAAAATAAATGATCCTGTTTTGTCATGCTGAGTGTAGCGTTCGCGGAGCGTGGCGTTAGCCATAGCGAAACGAAACGAAGCATCTCAAGAGTTTTGAGGACTTCCAAATAAAAACACTCAACCACTTAACGCAAAAAATCTCTCAAACTCTCATTGCTCCGTGTCCTCTGTGTCTGGATTAGTACGGCTAACGCCACGCTTCGCTAACGTTTATCTGGGTAATTTATTTTTTGGAAGATAAATTCCCAAAAGAAACTAATTTATACAAGTTTGAATAGTAGCAATTACTGATTCAGCCAGACTTGGTAAATCATAACCACCTTCTAAACCAAACATAATTTTTTTGGTTATACCTAAACAGTATTCTGTAAATAAACCAAAATCTTCTGGTTGCAAATTCACACCGGCTAAAGGATCATTGGCATTAGCATCATAACCAGCGCTCACAATCAATAAATCTGGCTGAAAATTGCTTAAAAACGGGAGAATTTTCCTTTCCCACAGGGGTTGATAGACAGTAATATCACTACCAGGAGGGACAGGTAAATTTAACACATTATGATGTGAACCTTGTTGAGAAGCTTTCCCTGTACCGGGATAAGCTGGATATTGGTGGAGAGAAATATAAGCAATTTCTGAGTGAGTTTCTACTATTGCTTCTGTCCCGTTTCCGTGATGTACGTCCCAATCTAGAATAGCAACGCGCTTAACTCCAGGTTGTTGCAAAGCATAAAAAGCTGCTATGGCGGCGTTAGAAAATAAACAAAATCCCATACCTGTGTCACTTACTGCATGATGTCCGGGTGGACGCGCTAATATAAAAGATTTATCTGCTGTATTAAGAACTATATCAACTCCATCTAACCAAGCACTAACCGCCAATAACGCCACATCATAACTGCGGGGAGAAATGGGAGTATCCCCGTCTAAATAACCTCCACCGGAGGCAGCGATATCTTTTACTTTGTTAATATAGGTTGTAGGATGAACCTTTTCTATCCAAGACATTAAAGATGGTTTTAATATGACTGGTGTAGGTAGTTTCCATGTGATTTCTTCGGCAAAATGTGCAGTTTTTAAAGCATCAACTATCGCTGTCAATCTGGCTGGTTTTTCTGGGTGGTAGATTCCCGTTTTGTGATCTAAAAATTCGTCAGAATAAATAACTTGTAACATATATTTCTATACCCAAAATCTGAAATGTAAGTTAGTTGGAAGTCAAGAAACTTATTAAAATGATATATTACACCAATAGGTAAAGTATAGACATATAGATCCCCGACTTCTCAAAGAAGTCGGGGATCTGAAGGATAATTACAAGAGGTGATATGAATACTCTGAGTCTTAAACTTAAAGGTATGAGTTGCGCTGCTTGCGCTAATAATGTTGAACGGGCAATTTTAGCCGTTGCTGGAATTATTGATTGTCATGTTAATTTTGGTGCAGAACAGGTAACTATTAGTTATGAACCTCAACAAACAAATATAGCAGAAATTCAAGCTGCGATCGCAGATGCTGGTTATTCATCCTTTCAGTTAGATGTAGAAGGTGAAGATACAGCAGCAACAGCGAGTAAATTAGCAGCAGAACAGGAACTTATTCTCAAGTTAAGAACTGGGGTTGTAATTAGTATTATTCTGTTTTTTGGTTCTTTACCGATGATGACGGGATTACATTTACCTTTTGTTCCTAAAGTTCTTCATCATCCTTGGTTGCAATTAGCATTAACAACACCTGTGGAGTTTTGGTGTGGGGGATCTTTTTTCCGTAATGCTTGGAAGTCTTTAAAACGCCGCACTGCGACAATGGATACTTTGATTGCTTTGGGAACGGGTACGGCTTACTTCTATTCTTTATTTGTGACGCTTTTTCCTGATTTATTTATTTCCCAAGGCTTAGAAATTCATGTTTATTATGAAGTTGCAGCGATGGTTGTAACTTTGATTTTGTTAGGACGATTTTTAGAACATCGTGCTAGGGGAAAAACTTCGGAAGCTATTCACAAATTGATGGGAATGCAAGCAAAAACAGCTAGAGTCATCCGAGGTGGTTCAGAAATGGATGTTCCCATTGATGAAGTAATAGTTAATGATCTAATTTTAGTTCGTCCTGGTGAAAAAATTCCTGTAGATGGGAAGGTAGTTGATGGTAATTCTACCGTAGATGAGGCAATGGTGACTGGTGAAAGTGTAGCCGTGAGAAAACAACTAGGCGATGAGGTAATTGGGGCAACAATTAATAAAACTGGTAGTTTTAAGTTTAAGGCAACGCGGGTGGGTAAGGATACTTTTTTAGCGCAAATTGTCAAGTTAGTCCAAGAAGCACAAGGTTCAAAAGCACCGATTCAAAGGTTAGCAGATCAAGTAACTGGGTGGTTTGTGCCATCTGTAATTGCGATCGCAATTTTTACTTTTATCATCTGGTTTAGTATTACAGGTAATTTTACTTTAGCAATGATGACAATGGTGGGAGTTTTAATTATTGCTTGTCCCTGCGCTTTGGGTTTAGCTACTCCTACTTCTGTGATGGTAGGAACTGGCAAAGGGGCAGAAAATGGGATTTTAATTAAAAGTGCTGAAAGTTTAGAATTAGCACATAAAATAAATACGATTGTTCTCGATAAAACTGGAACTTTAACTCAAGGTAAACCCACAGTTACAGATTTTGTGACTATTAAAGGTACAGCCAATGGGAATGAACTTCAGTTATTAAAATTAGCTGCCAGTGTAGAACAAAATTCTGAACATCCTTTGGGGGAAGCAGTGGTGAAATATACGATAAGTCAAGCTGTGAGTTTAGCTGATGTCAAGAATTTTTTAGCTATTGTTGGTAGTGGTGTTCAAGGAGTTGTATATGATAACTTAGTACAAGTTGGCACACAACGCTGGTTTACAGAATTAGGAATTGATACAGATATTTTAAAACCCCATCAAAGCCATTGGGAAGGTGAAGGAAAAACAGTAATTTGGTTAGCAGTAAATGGTAATTTAGAAGCAATTATGGCTATTGCTGATGCCCTTAAACCTTCATCATTAACAGCAGTTAAAGCTTTGCAAGAATTAGGGTTAGAAGTGGTAATATTAACAGGTGATAATCAACAAACTGCCCAAACAATTGCTGATCAAGTTGGTATCAATCAAGTTTTTGCCCAAGTGCGTCCAGACCAAAAAGCCGCGATGATTAAATCATTACAGCAAAGAAAAGTAGGGAACAAATTTCAAATTGTGGCTATGGTAGGAGATGGAATTAATGATGCGCCGGCATTAGCACAAGCTGATGTGGGAATTGCCATTGGGACAGGAACAGATGTGGCGATCGCTGCTAGTGATATTACTTTAATTTCTGGAGATTTACAAGCCATAGTGACAGCCATTCAACTCAGTCGCGCCACTATCAACAATATCCGCCAAAATCTCTTCTTTGCTTTTATTTATAATATCATTGGTATTCCCATTGCTGCGGGTATTCTCTATCCCTTCTTTGGTTGGTTACTTAACCCGATTATTGCCGGTGCAGCAATGGCATTTTCTTCAGTTTCTGTAGTCAGTAATGCTTTAAGATTGCGTAACTTTCAACCAGGAGTTAGGTAAAAAGCAAAAGTAATCTCTAGCAATTAATTAATCATCTCAATCAAACTAATCACACAAATCATAGTTAAGACGGTACTGAAAATAACTGTTTTTCTGAGTTGTTCATGATAGGAATAGATTAACCGCTTCACTGCAAGTGAAACCCTAAAAATGAACACCAATATAGATAATTTCAACTCAGTTCGTAAACCTAAAATCTTCAACAAATCAGCCAGTTTTGTTGAAGGTTGGTATTGGGTGTTACCTTCTCAATCTTTACTGGTAGGTGATGTCAAAGCTGTGACAATTCTTGGGAAGGATTTAGTCGTATATCGTGGTAAAGATAGACGTGCAGTTATCCTAGATGCTTATTGTCCGCACATGGGTACAAGTTTAGCTGAAGGTAAAATTGAGGGTAATGAATTACGCTGTGTTTTACATCGGTGGAAATTTGATGCCGAAGGTATTTGTGTGGATATTCCTAATTTAGATGAACCTGTATCTCTGAAAGCCAAAACTTGGCCAGTAGCCGAACAATATGGGATGATTTGGGTTTGGACTGGGGAAATTCCACAACAATCTTTACCTTTTGTTTTAGATTGGGAAAACCAAGACTTTGATTTTTCTCTCGGTTCGCAATTTAGTATTAATTGTCATCCTCATATCTTACTTATTCAAACTATTGATACTCAACAAATTAATCTGGTTCATAAATTACCATTAAAAATGGTTTTGGAGAAACAAGAACTCAATCAAAATGCGATTATTTTTAGCACTATTACAAATATTAATGGCAAGTCATTCTGGCTAAATCTTTATCGGCGGTTGTTTAAAAATTCTCTTAATTATAGTGTTTGTTATTGGTATGGAACGACAAGTATAGTTTCCTTTACTAATGAGTCTACCCAGCTACATATAATATTTACAACTCGGATATTACCAGGGGGGAAAACTGAAGGTCAGACCCTATTAATGTCTAAAAAACGGAAAGGGATATTAGGAAAATTAATTAATAAATTGATGTTATGGGTAGGGAAAACAATTAGCGATCGCCTACTCAAAACTAATGATATAATTTTACCAACCATGCAATTTGACTTAAAAACTCCCCTGAAAGCGGATTTATCAATCATCCAATTTATTAACCATTTAGAACGACAAAAACCCCTAACCTGGGAAAGTTGGTTATTAGTGCGATCGCGGGAACGAGAGGAAGAAGTGCGGGAAGAAAGAGAAAAACGGGAAAAATGGCGCGATGAATTAGTTAATGACTAAAAACCCGATATTTTGACAATAAAAATGAAGTGGACTTGCCACTTCATCAATTCCCAGGTAGAACCTAGATACAAGTATAACGACTAAGAATTTTTAAAATCGTATAAATACATACTAATTTTCATGTTTCACGGTTAGTTTCTTACCCGTTCCCCATTCCCCATTCCCCATTCCAGTTCTTCGTTCCCTATTCCCCATTCTCCGTTCCCCCTTCCCTGTTCCCCGTTCCCTGTTCCCTGTTCCCTTTCTTGTAAAAGTCTTAACAATTACGGTTCTACCCAACGTCCATCAGTTTTAATGAGATTAATTAATTCCTCTACACCTTGTGATTCTGGGACTTTTTTAATTTCTTCCCGACCACGATATAAAGAAATATAACCGGGAGTTTTGCCAACATAACCATAGTCAGCATCAGCCATTTCTCCGGGTCCATTCACAATACAACCCATTACAGCAATATCTAAACCTGTTAAATGTTTCGTAGCCTCTCTAACTACGTGCAGCACTTCCTCCAAATTAAATAAAGTCCGTCCACAGGAAGGACAAGCGACATACTCAACCATTGTTTTCCGCAAACCTAAAGCTTGCAGAATGCTGTAACAAACAGGAATTTCCTTTTCTGGTGCTTCTGTTAAAGACACGCGGATTGTATCACCAATGCCATCAGCTAATAATGTGGCAATACCGGCTGTAGATTTAATTCTGCCATATTCACCATCACCTGCTTCCGTCACCCCCAGGTGCAAAGGATAATCCATACCCAAATCATCCATGCGTTTAGCCATGAGACGATATGCAGCCACCATGACAGGCACTCGTGAGGCTTTCATAGAAATTACCACATTATGAAAATCCAAAGATTCACAAATGCGAATAAATTCTATAGCAGATTCCACCATACCTTCGGGAGTATCACCATAGGTAAATAGCATTCTTTCCGCCAAAGAACCATGATTTACACCGATTCGCATAGCCTTACCTTGATCACGCAAGGAAATTACCAGTGGTGCTAAGGTTTCGCGGATTTTTTCGCCAATTTCGTCAAATTCAGCTTTTGTGTATTCAGTGCGACTGGTATTAGGTTTTTCAAATACATATAAACCCGGATTAATTCGCACCTTTTCAATATGTTTGGCGACTTCCAAGGCGATTTTCATGCCATTGTGATGGACATCGGCAACAATTGGCACATCTCGGTAAGTTTTGATTAATTGTTGTTTAATTTCCGCCAGTGCTTTAGCGTGTCCGAGACTAGGAACAGTGACACGAACAATTTCGCAGCCTATTTCATGAAGACGACGAATACCCGCGACAGAACCATCAATATCCAGAGTATCTTCATTAATCATAGACTGTACCACCACCGGGTATCCACCCCCAATGGTGACATCCCCCACTTTTACAGGGCGGGTTTTGCGGCGTTTGATGGTGGTATCAAAGGCTGGTTGACTAGATTCAGTGTTGGTAATTTCCAAAGTCGGCAGAGTTTGCATAATCTCAACAGGTAGATTTTCTGTAGCTAAAATATCAGATTGCCAGGGGTTATACTTCTCAGATTGCCACAATTGAGGTTATTTTAGGTGATAAAGTGGAAAAGTAGGTGGCAAGAGGCAAGGATTTCACCAATAACTGAATTTTTAATTTTGGATGATGCGTAAAACGATATGATATAAGACATCACTTCAGTCATCAAAAAATGAACGCTCTATGAAAACAGAAACCGTTCGCACGACGCTAACCATTCCTAGAGAACTCCTAGAAGCTACAGACAAGGCGGTTTTGGAAGGAAAGGCTAAGAGTCGGAATGATTTTGTCGCTCAAGCTTTACGAAGAGAATTAGCCTTACAGAAGCGGTCTGAAATTGATGCCGCATTAGCGGAAATGGCTAATGATCCAGATTATCAGGCAGAGGTATTAAAACTAGAGGTAGAATTTGCTACGGCGCAGTGGGAGGCGTTGCAGTTAGGGGAAGCTCCAAGATGAGAAGGGGTGAGGTGTATGATGCACGTCTAGAAATGACTGAAGGCTCGGAACAGGGAGGAACTCGTCCCGTGATTATTGTGAGTCGTGATGTGATTAATCTATCCAGCCCTGTAGTTTTAGCAGTACCTTGTACCACCTATCAAGATGGGAAGCGAGTTTACCCTACTCAAGTTTTGATTTTGTCCCCAGATGGTGGATTAAAGAAAGACTCGATCGCTATGGCGGATCAGGTGCGGGTATTATCTAAAACTCGCTTTTTGCGTTTAAGAGGAATTCTTTCTGATGTGGTGATGGCACATCTAGAGCAAGCGTTATTAATTGCGTTAGATTTGCCAGGATGTGAATAACTTGATTTAATAGGGTTTGATGAATAAATCAAAAACTTTAGATATATTAATGTAAGTTGCTAGTTAGGTAAATTGTCAGAATCAGGATATCCAGGATTAAAGGATGAACAGGATGAAACCAGAGCTTTTATTACCAATTACCAATTACCAATTACCAATTACCAATTACCAATTACCAATTACCAATTACCAATTACCCATTACCCATTACCCATTACCCATTACCAATTACCTATTACCCATTACCAGCCTCAACGAGATAACTAGCAACTTGAGTTAATAATTGTTTTGACTTTTTCGATGCTTACTTATTCCCTGTTGTGGGAGAGGAGGTTTGAGTAAATTGGCTGATTTGATGCCAAATGTCCTGGGGAGTAATACCGAAGCCAAAGTATAATAACATAACGATAGCGGCGGAAATTATAGCTGTTTTAATGGTGGTTTTAATTAATTTCCAGAGAATGATAAAAACTATCCAAGCTACTATTAAGGTGATAATCATAAGCTAATACGCAGCTAAATTTGATTTAGTGAAGTGAGAAAATTACAGCAAATTGTCATCAAACCCGGAACAAGAACCCCACCCCCACCCCCTTCCCGTATCAAAAGCTTATCCTTTTCTTCCCCCCGCAGCGGGGGGATTTAGGGGGGTGCGATGAGGGGGCTAAGATGTACCTCATAAGATTGGAAATCGCTGTAAGCCATCAAACTCTTGTCTGTTCCCCGTTCCCTGTTCCCCGTTCCCTTGTCTCAAGCAACAATTTAAATGTGTGACAGCTTAGAGTTTAGGGAATAGGCATTGATACTGAGTTTTTTCCCAAAAAAACACCAAAATCAGGATAATAAACTATTCTAGGGAAAAATTGCAACCTTCCTGGGCTAGATGCCTATCCCACACCCCACAAGATTGGATCTAGAGACTTCCAAATAAAAAAATGTCCCAAAACTGATGCAGAAATTCTCTCTCTGTGTACTCTGTGCCTCTGTGGTTCGTTTCTTAGGATAATTTATTTCTTGGAAGTCTCCTAGGACTTACGCACGCTCACTAACTTACCATCATATGAATGAACGAAATTGCGTCGTTTTCGGCTTTGGGAATAACCTATTGAGTAGGGTGCGTCAGATAGAGGAAATCTGTTTTTTACCAAATTACTTTTTTGTGGATTTCTCTTTGTCAGATTTGGAAAATTGAGGATATCCAGATAGTTGAAACTATTCCCTGTTCCCTGTTCCCTGTTCCCTATTCCCTGTTCCCTATTCCCTGTTCCCTGCCCTCACAGACCACTTTTTCAGCAAACCCTAGTTAGAAGTATGAACTACGAAATAGCAAGGAAACTACTCATAGACCAAACAAGCAGCCTAGATAATCCAGATACTCTGTTAAGTCGTTTACAACAAGGTAAACCTCCTGTTCCTGGTCAGGTTACTTCTACCCTGTTAGCTTTAAAGGTGGTATTTGAAGCTTTAAAAACAGCACCCAACTTAGACAGAGAACTGGCTTTTGCTTTATATCAGTTGGCTGTAAAGGCGCAAAGATTCTTTGCTGCGGGACGAAAGGCAGGTGTGGACTGGCCTCCCCTGCTTAATGAGGATTTAGTCCGTATTTCTTTGGGGGCTGAAAGTATTTTTTCTGGTACATGGCAAACTTTATGATTGCGAATTATAACAACCACCAAGATGGTTATTAACTCCCATTGATAATAAAACTCCTGCCTTATTCTCCTTTATTCTTCTTTTTCCTCCTTTCTCCTCCTGACTCCTCCTAAATTAGCGGGTTCTTAATTCTGTTTCTAATTTATCTAAATCGGCTTTGAGTAACACTGTGATTTTACCGATGATGGCTTTACCTTCCTTGGGTTGGGCAATTTCTACCCAATACCCATAGCGATCGCCTATCCGTAATTCTCCCTGTAAAGCTTCTCGCGTTGGTGTTTTTGCTAGTCTAGATGTATTAATAGTAGTCTGATTAGGATATTGATAGACAATTTGAGCCTCATTGTAATCTTGATACACATCTAAACTATAAATTACTCGTAAAGACTCTTCCAAACGTTGTAATGTGATGCCATTAACAGCATCGAACATAGTCATACGTTCAGTGCGAATTGTGATGTGGTCTTTAGTAAAAGTTACTCTACCAGGAGGTAATACGGAGGCTTGGAAGGTAAATCTTTGAGCCGCTGTATCACTTTTACTAATAAATAATCGTTCTCCCGGTTTTGGCTGTAGTGTGGGATGGGCTTTAATCCATGAGAGTACATCTCCTGTACTGTCTCCAGGTAGGGCTTGTCCGGGAGAATTTAGCAGCATTTCCACTGATAACCAAGGTATCAGTGAGCAAGGTAAAATCAATAATTTCAGTAAGGATTGTTTGAGCATTTTTTAGATAAATTAGGGTGCGTCGGAATTTTCACTGTCAAACCATTGCTACTTTAATGACTTTCCGCGCCTTCATATCTATAAATACCTGTTCTAGATCCTGTAAAGGTCGGTGTTCACTAATGAGCAAGTCAAAAGGAATTGTACCACTGGCGATGAGTAATAAGGCAGCCTTTACATATTCTGGTGTATTGTGAAATACGCCTTTGAGAGTAAGTTCACTATAGTGCAATTGTTCGGTATTCACAGTAATTGTGGTATCTCTTGGACAACCACCAAATAAATTGATAGTTGCACCAGGACGACCGCAAGCGATCGCAGTTTCCCAGACACTCGGTACACCAGTAGCCTCTATCACGACATCTGCACCCCAACCAGCGGTTAATTCCTTAACTGTATTGGCAATATCCGTAACTTGATGATAATTAAAAGTCTTGGCTGCACCCAGCTTTTCACCAATTTCTAACCGTTGATTATTCCCTCCCCACAATATCACCTCAGTATATTTCGCTAATACTGCCACAAACATCAAGCCAATCGCCCCATCACCCAAAACCACTACTTTGTCATCGGGTTTAGCACCACAACGGCTGATACCATGCAATACACAGGCTAAAGGTTCAGTCATCGCCGCTAATACTAGGGGCAAATGATCAGGAACTGGTAATAAATTATGCCTAACTATGGGAGCAGGAATTTTCAGATATTCTGCAAATGTCCCATTATTCCAAGTTAAATGGGGACATAAAGAATATTCTTGGCGTTGACAAAAGAAACATTTCATGCAGGGAGCAGAATTATTTGCCACCACGCGATCGCCTACCCGCCAATTCGTCACCCCAGCACCGACAGCCACAATCCGTCCTGCACCTTCATGGCCAAACAGTGTGGGTGGTGTCAACATTTTAGCATGGCCACCCCGTCGCCACACCTTCAAATCCGTACCACAAGTAGTGGCTGCTTCCACCTGAATCACCACCTCGCCGGCTGCGGGAGTCGGGTCAGGAACTCGTTCTAGGCGTAAATCCTCTTGTCCGTAGAGTAGTGCTGCTAACAAAACTTTTCACCCATAAAAAAGAAGTATGGCTTTAACCACGCTATCAAAATCACTTAAATACGGTTTTATACCATACTCAATGATATCGGCATATATTTTGTATTTAAAATTAGCAATTTGTGATTTTACCTAAATTTATGCTAATTAGCGATCTTTCCTGGACAAATTCAAGAACTCAACGCCGTTTGCGGTAAAACTTCTTGATTACGAGTTTCTCGCTTAGATAGGGGATTAGATCCATCATTGATACTTAAAACTGGTACTTCTTGTCTACAGGACAGACAAAACCAATAAACCTCATGATGGCGAACATGACGCAGAACCGAACCGCCACAGCACGGGCAGGTGTTAACTATGATACTCATAAGATGTCCTCCTTTCAAAAAATTCAACCCTGGCAATGTTATGATTGATCTCGACATCACCATTAAAAACAATCCCAACTTCTACTTTTATGCTTGATTTAATGACGTTCATTTTCCAGCCCTTTATTCTCCCATTCGGAATCCTCCAATTTGGAGAAAATGGGGGTAAAAAACTATCAATAAATGCTAAATTAACAGATTTTTAAAAGATTTTCACAAACTCATTTTTTTATCGAAACATGAAAAATCCAGAGAACATTATTAAACTATAAACTAGTATAGACCTTGTTCATCTATCTGGGGGATCATAAATATCTAATTTTTACCGAATAAATGCTTCACCATTATTTTGCGATCATTTTAATCAATAACTCATGAAAATTGCTACTTGGAATGTGAATTCTGTGCGGACACGTTTAGAACAGGTTATCAATTGGTTAACAGAAAATCCAGTTGATGTTTTGTGTTTACAAGAAACCAAAGTTATAGACCAGGACTTTCCTAGTCTCGCGTTTACAAATTTAGGCTATTATCCGTATATTTCCGGGCAAAAATCTTACAATGGCGTGGCTTTAATTAGTCGTCAACCGTTGATAGATGCAAGTGTAGGTTTTAGTCCTATTTTACCAGGTCTAGAATCAGCATGGGATGAACAAAAACGGGTGATTACGGGTGTAATTGAGGGCGTAAGAATTGTTAATCTTTACGTTCCCAATGGTTCATCTATTGGTAGCGAAAAGTATGAATATAAGTTAGGCTGGTTAAAAATACTGAAAGAATATTTACAGACGTTAATATTATCAAATCCAGCTATTTCTCTGTGTGGTGATTTTAATATTGCCCTAGAAGATATAGATATTAATGATAAAGTAAAAATAGATAATCACATCATGGCATCGGAATTAGAACGTCAAGCTTTACGAGATGTTCTGAATATAGGTTTTGCAGATGCTTTTCGTAAATTCAACAGCGAAGGAGAAAATTATAGTTGGTGGGATTATCGCACGGCTGCTTTTAAGCGTAATTTAGGTTGGCGAATAGATCACCATTATCTGACACCAATCTTGTATGAACGCGCTCAAAGTTGTATTATTGATATTGAACCGCGAAAGTTAGTTCAACCCAGTGACCATACACCAGTAATTGTAGAATTTTAGCGGATTTTAGATCCCCGACTTCTCAAAGAAGTCGGGGATATGATTTTCCATTTATCTCCCTAACAATAAACCTCTGAAAAAATAAATCATGTTTGTTAATATTTGTTCTATCCATAATATAGAATAATCTAACCATTCCAGAATTTGTTCTAATGGGTGTTTTTCATAGCCTAATGAGGTGGCGGAAATATCAATCCAGTCTGGCTTAAAATTAAATTCTTGGCTGGTTTGACTGCCTGTTTGGGTAAATTCGTCATTTTTCGGTTGAGGTGATTTTTGACCGATTGTAGTCCGAATTCTCGGTAATCCCCATCTTATTTGAGATTGCGGTAGTTTATTGACATCATTATTATCAGATAATTCTTCAATATTGGTGGGGGTATTACCAAATAAATCATTCCATGTTAACCAGGTATCTTCTGAAGTATCCCCAATATTTAACTGATTGGTTGCTGATACTATCTTTTCAAAATCAGGGTTACTTTGTGGGGTTTCTCCAGAAGAATTTGAGTCAAGTTGATAAGTATTTCTGACGACAAAAAAGTAGTTTATCGCGGCTAAAATTAAATTAGAAATACTTTGTTGCTGAGGTTTTAAGTGATCATGATTAATAGTTAAATCATTAACTTGACTTTGGAAATTTTTGACGATTTCCTGACTGTGTTTTTGGACGGGGACTAAAGCCGTAGTTTCTAAATTAGCAATTAATTGATCGAGAAATCCAAAAGGTTTCAGGGGAATGAGGAGAGGTTGTTGTGCTATGATGGGATGATCATCAGTTAACTTATTCAAAAGATCATCAATTTTGGGTAATAATTGTTGTTGTTGGTGAGCAATTAGTTGTAAAGAATACCGATATTCACTAATTTCGCTATTAATTCTATCTGCTAATTTGACGTTTTGCTGCGGTGTGAAAACATCGAAAATACGATTATCTGCGCTTACCAATACTAAATTACGAGTTTGCAATTCTATGGCAATTCCCTGTACTGTTGGTATATGCTGTTGCAGGGTATTTCCTGGAGTTGGAGAATTCGGCTGAGGAAAAATTTTCTTCCACAAAGATCCTAACAATGTGAGAGGATTTGTTTGTGAGGAAGTTGGTATATCAGTCTCTCCGGGAGGAAGATTTTTGATAACATCTAATATAATTTGAATTGGCGCATCACTGGTAGGAGGAGTTGCTGATTGTAATTTTTTGACTGTGCCATTTTGTTGCCATAATTGGTAAAGTGGATAAAGTAGAGAACCTATACCCGAACCAGTAGCAAGTTGCAAATTCTTGAATGTGTTTTCCAGTGTTTGTGTCAACCGTCGAGAATGCTGGTAGACAAAGTTGAAGAGTTTGCTTTGATAGCGATTGGAAGAATCGGAAGACATGGTAATTATGTGTAATTTGTAGAGTGAGGTTGGTTATTGTAATTGTAGATTCAAGGGTTTAAATCCCTATTTTTAATTTGTAATTGTTAAGAGGGTATTTGAAAAGTGGTATCCCGTAATTTTCATCACATTGTTACCCCCCTTAGTCCCCCCTTATAAAGGGGGGAAACAATAAAAATCCAGTTTCCTCCCCTTGATAAGGGGAGGGTTAGGGAGGGGTAAAGGATTTGATACAGCAATCATGACTTTTCAAACATCCTCTAAGATATTCCCACAAACCTATGAATTTTTATACGTATCAATTATTGACATTTATAGTAATTGGGAATTGCATAAGAGACAATCTGAAAATCAAAGCACTTTCATTCCTGACTCCTGCTGTATATTATTTTATTAGAAATATGACTCTTCCTGTATCCTCATTAAATACTAAATCTATATCAACAGCAATTGAAAATTTGCGTTCTTGTTGTCAAGTTGATATCCAGTCAAGCTGGCGATATCAGGAAACTGACGAGGTAGTTACTGATTTTATCCCATTTAGTTTAACTGATTGGCAACCTGTGGAACTAAATGAAAAAGCTCATGTTTCTTGGACGGGGGGAAAACGGGTATTATGGTTAGGACAAAAATTTTCTGTTCCTGAACATTTACACAATTTTCCGTTAACGAGTTTGTCTTTGCGTTTGGCGTTGGTATGGTGGGCAGATTTAGCAGAAGTGTATGTTAATGGTAAGTTAGTATTGACGGGGGATTTGTTTGATTCTTCCCCGCGAGTGTTGCTGAGTCCAAGTGTAACTCCTGGAGAAGATTTTACCATAGCTTTGCGGTTGGTGAGTCCGGGACATTGTGATGGGGCGTTGATGCGATCGCTTGCAATTTTTGAGTCCACAGATTATGATAATCCTGATGCTGGTTTTATTGCTGATGAATTAGCAGTTACGGAAATTCTTTTACAAAACTTCGCACCAGAAAAGTTACTAAGTTTAGCTGGGGAAGTTGAGAAAGTTACAAATCACCAAGACGCAGAAAATCAAGATTGGAAAACATATCTGCTGAATTTGCGACAAACCTATTTGAGTTTAGCTGAATTTATCAACGCTCAAAAATATAAAATTAATTTATTAGGTCATGCACATTTAGATTTAGCATGGTTATGGCCTGTGGAGGAAACTTGGAAAGCAGCACAAAATACTTTTGAGTCAGCTTTAAAACTCCAACAGGATTTCCCCGAATTGATTCTCTGTCATACCACACCGGCGTTGTATGCTTGGGTAGAGGAAAATCGTCCCGACTTGTTTCAAGAAATTCAAAATCAAGTTAAAGCGGGAAAATGGGAAGTTTTGGGTGGTTTTTGGGTAGAACCGGATTTAAATTTAATTGCTGGTGAGTCTATAGCCCGTCAGTTATTATATGGACAAAGGTATTTTCTCCAGAAGTTCGGAAAAATATCTTCTGTGGTTTGGGTTCCCGACACCTTTGGTTTTTGTGCGACGTTACCCCAATTTTTTGCAAATGCAGGAATTGAGTCCTTTGTAACTCAGAAACTCCGCTGGAATGATACAACTAAATTTGATTATGACTTATTTTGGTGGCGATCGCCCGATGGCAGTCAAACATTAAGTTTCATGTCCGCACCTATCGGCGAAACCATCGAACCTGTAAAAATGACCAAGTCCGCTTGTGACTGGAAAACTCAAACAGGTTTACACGATTCGCTTTGGCTTCCCGGAGTCGGTGATCATGGTGGTGGTCCAACCCGTGATATGCTAGAAACCGCGCGACGGTGGGAACATTCCCCAATTTTCCCCAAGTTAGAATTTACAACTTCCGAAAAATACCTCAACGACATAAAATCATCAACTCAAAACTTACCAGTTTGGGAAGACGAACTTTATTTAGAATTCCACCGAGGATGTTATACTACCCACGCAGACCAAAAACGCTGGAATCGCAAATCTGAACATTTATTATATAGTGCTGAATTATTCGCAACTTTAGCAAATATCCTTTGTGGTGCAGAATTTCCGCAAACAGAAATAGAAACCGCATGGAAAAAAGTTTTATTTAACCAGTTTCACGACATTCTCCCCGGTTCTTCCATTACCCAAGTTTACGCAGACGCTTTATGGGAATGGGAAGCAGTAGAAAAATTAGGAACGAAAATACTAGAAGACTCATTAAAAGCGATCGCTTCTACAGTCAACATACCACAACCTCCCAACCCTGAGAGCATCCCCGTCATAATTTTTAACCCTCTCAACTGGGAACGTTCCCAAGTTGTCACTATTGACTTATCAAAAATCATCACTACAGATTACCCAACCTGGAAAGTTGCTGATATTCAAGGAAAAGAAATCCTCTCTCAAAACAGCGAAAACTCAACCTTATTATTTTTCGCAACCATACCATCTATAGGTTACAGCATTTTCTGGCTTTCTCCATCTTCCCCCCAGCCCAAAACATTCCCCGAAAACTGGATATTAGAAAACGAATATTTGCAAATTCAAATCAACCCCGAAACCGGAGATATAGCCAACATCTTCGACAAAACCAAACAACGAGAAATTTTAACCGGCGCAGGAAATCAACTTCAAGCCTTTAGGGACAGTGGACAATATTGGGATGCTTGGAACATAGACCCGGATTATAACACAAAACCTCTACCGCCAACTCAATTAAAATTAATTCAATGGCAAGAATATGGAGAAATTCAACAACGATTGCGAGTAGTCCGTCAACTCGGAAAATCAGAATTTTGTCAAGATTACATCTTGGAAATCGGTTCACCAATTTTGAAAATAACTAACACTGTAAATTGGCAAGAAAATCACGTATTAGTTAAAACAGCCTTTCCTCTCAACCTCCAAGCCGAATTTGCCACTTATGAAATTCCCTGCGGTGCTATTCATCGTCCCACAAATCCCCAAACCCCCGCAGAGAAGGCAAAATGGGAAGTCCCCGCATTACATTGGGCAGATTTAACCACAGATACAAATATCGGAAAATACGGAGTCAGTCTTCTTAATGATTGTAAATATGGTTACGATGCCAAACCTAACCAACTACGCCTCACCTTGCTAAGAAGTTCCCATTGGCCAGACTCCCAAGCAGATAGAGGGATACACGAATTTACCTACAGTTTATATCCTCATTTAGACAGTTGGGAAGAAGCAGAAACTGTTAAACGTGGTTATGAGTTGAATGTTCCTTTTCAGGTATTAGTAAACCCAGTCAATTATCAATCTAGATTGAACGCTTGTCAAAGCCAAAGTTTTCTCACCTTATCAGCAGATAATTTAATCTTAATGGCACTCAAACCCAGTGAAAATGATCCCCAAAAATTCATTCTTCGCTTTTATGAATGTCATGGACAAACAGCAGAATTATCTTTGCAAAGCGAGATTCTAAATCTAGAAAAACCAACTGATTTATTAGAAAATAATATCAAACTTTCCGCAATAAATCAAGTAAATAAAAATATTGACCCTTGGAAAATTGTCACATTTCAAGCCACATCCAGCAAAATTCAGGAGTAGGGGGGTAGGGGAGGTGGGGGAGGTGGGGGAGGTAGGGGAGGTAGGGGAGGTGGGGGAGGTAGGGGAGGTGGGGGAGGTGGGGGAGGTGGGGGAGGGAAGAACAGAAGTTTTTTCCGATCATTACCCGTCAAAATAAATTTGACGAACTACTAGTAGTCAAGACCTCCAATTGAAACTCCCCGGTCTAAAGACGCGGGGATTCTATAGAGAGTTTCAGTCTATATCTCTCAGTTATCCCAGCTTCAGGCAGGGTTCCTTAAATATTTGGGTTCTTGCCCTGATCCTGTTTGCCATTACTGGCAGAATCATCTCTGCTTGCGGTGAGCGAAGCCGAACTGACAAGCGTAACTTTCCGAGAGTCCCCCGGTAGGTTTTTAATGTCTTTGCTGACGATTTAATTGTATCACGAATATGGATTAAAATATAAAAAAAACACTCAAACACATAAAATTCGGGCTTATCCGCATTTATGTATAGTTAATTATTCTTAAAAACTAAGATTAGTGAAAAAGCGGTCAACCTGCTATTCAAAAGCCTTTTAACCCGAAACATAAAATTTTACAGACAGAGAAAAATATTTTTTTAGAGAAAACAAATTCAGTAAACCTGATTTTTAGAGGCTTTTTCAAAATCATAGCTTCTATCGTAGGATCTAAATTTGATTAAAAGAGGCAGTTTTTATTTCTTGTAACATGGGGTTACAAGCAATGCTTCATTTATTATAAGTCTTATGAATGATTTTTGTTAACTCTAGATAATTGTGATTAAAAACCATGTCTCGTTCCATAGTCCCGGCCGTTCTCTTAGTAGACGGTTACAATATTATAGGCACTTGGCCTTGCTTGATAAAAACCCGTGATCATGCCGGACTTGAGGCTGCACGGGGTGAATTAGTGGAAGCAATGACTAATTATAGTGCTTTCCAAGGTTATGAAACTCAGGTAGTGTTTGATGCTCAATATCAAAACACTCCTAGTAACAGAGAAACTATTACAAATTTTCTAACAGTACATTATACGGATTTTGGTCAGACCGCAGACACATATATAGAAAAAACCTGTGCGTCTCTCCGTCACCAAATATCCCAATGTTTAATTTCCCGCATGATTGTCGCTACATCAGATCGAGCGCAGCAGTTAACAGTCCAGGGATATGGTGCTGAATGGTTATCAGCGCATCAACTATGTGGCGAAGTAGAAACTACTGTCTGTCGAATGCGCCATAGGTATCAGTCGCAAAAACAACCTAAAAGTAGATTCTTGGTGAATGGAATTGATCCTAAAGCCAGACAACGGCTGACGGAATTGCGAATGGGATTATAATTTCAGCATTTGTAAATCTCCGAATGTAGCTGCTGGAAAGGTTTTGGGGTATTAAAAGTGAGAAATTTCAGCAGCAACAAAAAAAAGTTGGAAAATTTTTCCAAAACCCCTTGCATTAATCTGAATTTAGGTTTATTATAGCTAAAGTTAAGAGCAAAGAGCATTCCTCAGTAGCTCAGTGGTAGAGCGATCGACTGTTAATCGATTGGTCGCTGGTTCGAATCCGGCCTGGGGAGTTTAAATAAAAGATAAAGCGTGAAACAAAAGTTAATAAGTTTCACGCCTTGTTTTTTGTATACTCAAAACGGCTTAATTGTTTGATTCTAAAGGTAGTAAGTAGGTGAACAGAAAAATTTAAAGGTATGTGAAGAAAAGTAAAATCACTCAAAACTCTCTTCCTGTTCCCTGTTCCCTGTTCCCTGTTCCCTGTTCCCTGTTCCCTGTTCCCTGTTCCCTCTCTCAACGAGTGAATTTAATTTTGTCCGACTACTTATAATGACTTTTCAGGCTTAACCGAGCAGTATTGGTAGTAGTAGGGGTTTAGCGCTGTTCATTGGTGTCAACTTAACGTGAAAGCCTTGTAAAATATCAGTTTCACCCTTTCTCGTTCCCATACTCTGTATGGGAATGAATTCTAGAAGGCTCTGCCTTCTATGAAAACAGAGGCAGAGCCTCTGTAATAGCATTCCCAGTCAGAGACTGGGAACGAGATATCATCAGGATTTGAGCTTAAGTTGACACCAATGAGCTTTTGCTTTACCCCTACACATCTAGGTTCTTTGTCATTTCACAAAAGTTTATATCCTACTTGTGTTTAGTATAATTAGATAGCGTTGGTTTATTTACTCCGAGCTGTACTATTATGCTTTAATTGGATAGTTGCTAATTACGTCTTGTTCTCTGTTTACTTTATTAAAATCTGTTTAATGGTTAATTATTAAAATAGATGTATTTATCTTTTTTAGGAAATACCATGCCACAGCGGATAATTATAGAAGTCAATAATTGGTTTAGACGAGATAGAATTGTTCGTAACTTAGAGCTTTTTCAGGATATTATTGTAATCTCCCTTTGCGTGAGTTTATTTTGTGTGATGCTCATTCGATTAGGAGATATGTTTTTATCGTTTTTACGTCCATTAGATCTACGGCAAGTCACATCTGATATTCTGTTTATTTTGATATTAGTAGAACTGTTTCGGTTGTTAGTTGATTACCTCCAAGAACGCAGTATATCCGTAGGTGCAGCCGTAGAAATTACGATTGTTTCGGCTTTGCGAGAGGTGATTTTACGTGGTGTATTAGAAATTTCCCGTGACCAACTTTTTGGACTTTCTGTATTTCTATTAGTTTTATCAGGAATTTTCCTAGCTTTACCTTGGATGCCTAGCTTACTAAAACAGGTGAAAATTAATAACCATGAGACAGTAGAACCAGAATCATACAGCAGAATTCAAGAGTCAGAAGTCAGGAGTCAGGAGTAAAACGTAATTTCGTCAAAAATAGGGAAGAGGATTATTTAACCGATTCCCCAATTAAATAAGTAGGTTGGCGTTGAAAATTGTCGTTATGGCAAGGCAAAAGGCAAGAGGCAAGAGGCAAGAGGCAAGAGGCAAGAGTGAAGAGGGTTTAGGCGATTTTACATTTCTTTACACAATTTAGTTTTATTGTGTTCACCTACTTATTAGTTTTATGGGAGTCCGATAATATGTCTCAATTAACATCAAAACAATGGATTTTAATCAAACACAAAATTACACCATATTTGTTCTTATTACCTGCCTTGATTATCTTAATATTAACTGTTTTTTGGCCAGCAGTTCAAGCCTTTTATCTCAGTTTTACCAACTATGAAAATATAGGAGATCCTCCTCAATGGATTGGCTTGAAAAATTTCCTGCGTTTATCGAAAGATCCGGTTTTTTGGCAAACATTACAAAATACATTTATTTATCTGATTGGTGTTGTTCCCATTTTAGTATTTTTACCCTTAGCTTTAGCAATTTTAGTGAATCAAAAACTGCGGGGAATGAATTGGTTTAGAACAGCATATTATACCCCAGTTGTAATTTCTATGGTAGTAGCTGGGATAGCTTGGAAATGGTTATATGCAGAAAACGGATTGCTGAATCAAATTCTCAAAACTTTAGGGATTTTTCCCGACGGAATTCCCTGGTTAACAAGTCCTGATAAGATATTGGGAATTGTTCCCATTTCTTTAGCTAGTATTATGGCTGTCACCATTTGGAAAGGCTTAGGCTATTATATGGTAATTTATTTAGCTGGATTACAAGCCATTCCCGCTGATATTTATGAAGCTGCGGCTATTGATGGTTCAGATAGTGTTCGTAAACATTGGGATATTACCTTACCATTGATGCAACCCTATTTAGCTTTAGTGGCTGTAATTTCGGCAATTTCCGCAACTAAAGTTTTTGAAGAAGTTTATATTATGACTCAAGGCGGACCGCTGAATAGTTCTAAGACAATAGTTTATTATTTGTATGAGCAAGCATTTGGTAATTTAGAAATTAGCTATGCTTGTACAATTGGCTTGGTGCTATTTTTAATAATTTTAGGTTTATCAATTTTACGATTAGTTATCAATCAAGATGGGAATGATTTTAGTGTTTAATATTTAAAGATGAATTTTGCATCAATATCTATTACGAGTCATGTAAGAAGAGAATAGTTAGTTAAACTGCAAAAGGCTAGAACATCTGTTTTTACATGATAGTTTTTCTTTAACTGAAAAATAGTTAACTAAACTGGAATCTACTATGCCCCAGACTAAGAGAGGATATAAAAAATAGTTAACTAAACTGGAATCTACTATGCCCCAGACTAAGAGAGGATATAAAGAGAATAGTTAACTAAACTGAATTATTGATTATTGATAGCTCTTTATACCTAGAGGGAGAGTCTGTTGAGTATCAAACAGGCGAATATCTGTTTTTGTTTCACCGCGTTTCCCCCCAGCCAGGTCATCTAGTAAACTGGCTATTGCTTCTTCTGCTTTCTCAGCCACCTGACCACTACTTCTTTTTTCGCTTTTTTGTTCCATTACCAATGTTTGTAATGGTTTCAATGCTTTGTCAATTGGTGCTGTACTCGCCACAATCAACACCTCTACAATCCCCAAAGGTTTGCCAAAAGACAGCTTTCCTTCGCTTGGGATTTGAACTGTCTGCCCTGCCAAAACAAGTGCAGCATTTTTACCATCACTCAAAGGAAACAAAATATCAATATCTCCATCTGGACTAAAGATTAATACGCCAATATGTAAATCACGATTTTCTAGATTTTCAACGGAGATTTGCACAGGTTTGTTAATCTCAACTTCAGCCAGAGAACCATTTTCAGAACTGATAATTTGCAGATTTTTTGCAGATGAAATTTTAGCCCCACGCACAGTAAAAGACTCTGCCAACAAAGCCCGATTATCAGCAACCGTCAACCTAGCCGCCACCTTTAAACGAGATGAATTGGTATTCAGAGTCATTTTCATCAATCGAGCCGCCAGCAATAGTTTAAACTTCGTCTGGAGGCGATTTACTGCATCATTAATAGTTTCATCTTTCACCCCAAATGAACCAGGAATTAGTTCAAATCCAACGGAGAATAAACCCACACTATTTACATCTGGTAAATCTGCGAATTTTCTGGTTTCCAAATCTTGATGATAACTAGGCAACATTCGTCCCAAAATATAATGTACTTCCTGCTTTAACAACGGTACTATTTCAACGCGGGGAATTGATTGTAAAGCCTGTTTTGCTGCTTCTGTATCCACTGATTTATCTAAACCAATCCGTAATTTTAAATCATTTGGAATTGCCCGAATTTGTTCTTGCAAGACCGTTCCAGCAGGAATTTTGACACCTGACTTAGTTTGCAGTAATCCGGTGGCATTCAGGCTAGATCGTGACTCAATTTTCACCGTTCCTTGGCGTTGTCCCTGATTATCTACAATATTAAAAATTGCGCCTTTACCTAAAGCTTCTAAAACTTGTGGTTCTGCACCAGTTAAAAGTAACTTAACAGCATTTCCTTTAACTTCCGTAATCACAGCTTCTGCGGCTAATTTCTGCATGGAAGAAAAATACATCGGCTGTTGTTCATCTTTACTACCTGTTTTTACTTCCAAACCTGGATTTTGACGGCGAGAATTTGCCATACTTTGTAAAAACTGCTCAGTTTTCCCAGCCGCAGCTATCACAACTTTACCCATTCCTTGATTACTCGTTTGTTGCCACAATTGACGAGTCAAGGAATATGTAAACACACCTGCATTCACATCTTTAGCAAAACTAGCATCGGGCGCTTGTTGATTACGTCCAGCCGCAAAAATAGCAGCACCATTAACAATATTTTTTTTGCGTCTTTCAATCCATTCTTCTTTAGATAATTTTAAATCAGTCAGCCAATGTTGCTGATAATCTAATTCTTCTTGAATTGATTTGAGTTTTATATTTGGGGTGTCCCCTCGCAGTTTTAACAGTTCTGCATAACCAGGACGTGACCTAATAATTAAATTCCCCCGCACTCCAGCACCAGAGTAACAACTATCGAGAATGAAAGTCACATTTTTAGTTTTTTGGTGAGGGATGCACCGATAGATTGGAGAAAATGACGACGCTTTATGATAGGCATAGTTTCGATACTGTGCAGTTAAGAAAAGTAGAATCTTTATGGTAAATCTTTAGTTTTTTAAGTGACTGGACGTACCACACGAATTAGTTTTTTTCGCAATGATGTTTCTGCTGTTACAGCGTCATTGATTCTTGCTGCAAATTGTTCCCAGTTACGATTATTGCTACAAACAACAATTCCAAAGTGGTCATCATCACGACGATGTAAACGGATAAAATCATATTTATTAATAGTTAATATTGCCCGTTTTTGACTGATGGCAAATGCTAATACTTCATCGTCAGGTATGCGTTGATCTGCATTTCCTGCTTCTTGAACTGTCAAAACATCATGCCCCAAACTGCGTAATAATTCCACAACTGGAAAAGGAAACTGCTCATCTGCATAAAAACGTGCCATTGACTATGCTGCCTCATTACGCTCAATTACCAATTCGATTTCATCAGCATGAGCTTCTGCATATACCCAAGCATGAGCTAAATCCGTAGCTGAAATGGTGGGATAGCTGGTTAAAAGGTCAACATCACTATATCCAAGTTGTCGAGCTTCAACTAGTACCCAGACAGGAATACGAGTATTAGCAATGCAAGCTTCTCCACCACAGACTCTAGGGGTTTTCTCAATTCCTTGCCAATTGCTACCAAGACTTTGAGCAAGTAACTGTATAATCTGGACTTTTTCATTAGGTTTAAGGGCAAGAAGTTGTTGTTCTAACTCTTTGAGTGTCATGGATATCAATCCTCTAATGCCTTGTCAAGCTACATTTACAATTTTAATCCGCCACAGTGCTTCAACTCAAGCTACTTAATATTTACGATATACTGAAAGCAAAATTTCAAGTAATTACCTCAATATTAAATATAATATAATGTCCTTGCGACTTAGACTAATTAGCTGGCTCACGTCGCCTCTGCTGCTGACGCTGATTCCCTCCTTGTTACCCATTCCCAGTTATCTCCTCTCTACAACTGCCCAAGCACAGACGAGTCAAGACCAGAAAACAGAAGCAGACAAGCTATTAGAGCAAGGAAATCAGCAATTTCAACGTAGCCAATATCTGAATTGCCCACATCGTCACAGGGTCTTCTGCTGGACGCACATAAGAACCATCAGCTTTAAATAATTTCTTTAAATTTATATGCTGGCGATACTTTTCTGGTAATGGTAAGTAATTGGACAAAAATATTTACAGTCATTGTGAGCGAAGGGAAGCAATCACAACTCTTAGAATTGCTTCATTTCACCTCGTTTTATATGGCTAACGCCACGCAACGCTTACGCAATGACATTGTGTAATTAATTCTGTCTCACTACTTGTATCTATGGAAAATAGGTTACATAGTAGCTAAATAATATAGCGGTATGCACTTGAATGAGATACAGTGATTAAATTGCAAAACCTGTAGGGGCGGGGAAACCTCGCCTTAAATTGTATTGCATCTGACCGATAACCGCTATATGCTATTTCAAAACACTGGTATTTTGAGAGCGCAATTACTTGCTTCTTACATTACCAGTTGTCCGGTAACAATAATATTATGTTGATATATTTTGAACTGACTTGAATACAAGCTGCGATTTCATCAACCCGTGTCTAGGGGTAGAGTATCATGTTTCCGGTGGTAGCGATCGCTGAACCCTTTGAAATTTCAGTGGAGGACATGGGCGACAGACTCAGTTTAACCAACTATTCTATTTTTATACGAATCACAACTTAAACGAAGCCGTTAGTGCTACCGCTAAAGCATCTGCCGCATCATCAGGTCGAGGAATTTCATCTAAATCCAATTCCCGCATCACAGCCTCTTGCACTTCTGACTTATCTGCTTTACCATAATTCGTTAAAGCTTGCTTAATTTGGGGAGGTGCAAATTCCACATAAGGGAGTTTACGCTGTCCTAAAACTAACATCAGTACACCCCTAGCTTGTGCCACAACAATGGTATTTGCCATACGATAAAAGAATAATTTTTCAATGGCTACTAAATCCGGCTGTAAATCCTCCATGACGGTGTGTAAATCGTCAAATAATGTGCATAGTCGTTGACTCATTTCCATATCGGCACTGGTGCGAATTACGCCAAAATCAACCATCTGTACCGTTGTCTGTTGTTCTTTTGTTTGACTTTGCTGCCAATCAATTGCCCCAAATCCCACAGTTGCTAGTCCTGGATCTATTCCTAAAATTCGCTTTTTCATAAAATTCTTGATAACTGGGGTAATTGGTGATTGGTATTTCCTTCTTCTTCCTAACTCCTGATTGGGCGCAGGCCCTGCGCCCCTACTCGGTGATTATGAAGGATTGAATAAATGTGATGGTTTTCCCTTAGTGTGGAAACCAGGTGATGTAAATTTTTGTTAAATATTGTTTGTACCAACTTTCCCTATTAGGTATGTTTATCGGTTTTCTGAAACAAGCCATTAATTCGCTACAGCTACAGTCCCAAGGTCGCACTTCCTATCGGTTTAACCAATGGTGCAAATGGTTGTCTCCTGGATTAGCTGTGAAACGCTGGTTACTTATCAGTATTGGGGGTGTTTTCTTAGCCAGTTTGGGGTTGGCTATTTGGGTAAAATTAACCCCGATTTTTTGGATACTGGAATTGCTGAAAGGTCTTTTTGGTTTCCTAGCTGACATTTTACCCAACTATATCAGTGGTCCGGTACTCCTGGTATCTGGTGTGCTGTTGGTACTGTGGGGACAATCTCGCACTGTTGGTTCAATTACGGAAGTTCTCAGACCTATTGGTGATGAAGAGGAGTTGATAGATGTCCTTTTGGCACATCGTCGCCTATACCGAGGTCCGAAAATTGTGGTTATTGGTGGTGGAACTGGACTTTCAACTTTACTCAGAGGCTTAAAAACTTATAGTGCTAATATTACTGCTATTGTCACCGTAGCAGATGATGGCGGTTCTTCTGGGAGACTGCGCGAAGAATTTGGCGTTTTACCACCGGGTGATATCCGCAATTGTTTGGCGGCGTTAGCAGATGAAGAAAAATTACTAACGGAATTATTTCAATATCGCTTTCGGGCAGGAGATGGTTTAACAGGTCACAGTTTTGGTAATTTGTTTTTAACTGCCATGACTGATATTACTGGGGATTTGGTGCAAGCGATCGCTGCCAGTTCTAAGGTATTGGCGGTGAGAGGACAAGTTTTACCTGCTACCCTCAGTGATGTCCGTCTCTGGGCAGAATTGACAGATGGTCGCCGCATTGAGGGTGAGTCGAATATTCCTAAAGCTGCGGGGAAAATTGTCAAAATTGGTTGTATTCCTGAAAATCCACCGGCAGTTCCCGCCGCAATTAAAGCCATTAAAGAAGCTGATTACATTATTATTGGTCCAGGTAGTCTTTACACTAGCTTAATTCCTAATTTGTTAGTTCAAGAAATTGCTGATGCGATCGCCGCTACCAATATACCCCGCATTTATATTTGCAACATTATGACTCAGCCAGGAGAAACTGATGGATATAGTGTTGCTGAACATATTCAAGCAATAGATGACGCTTGTGGTAATAGAAGGTTATTCGATGCCGTATTAGTTCATAAAAAAATGCCCTCAGCCCAAGCACTTATCCGTTATGCCCAACAAAACGCCCATCCAGTTTTTTTAGACCGAGAATCTGTCACCAAATTAGGACGGCGAATAGTTCCTGCTAATATTCTCTTTGAAGATGAAAATGGTGCTGTTCGCCATGACCCCCAAAAACTAGCCAAAGTCTTATTAAAATGGTACAGTAAAGCGCATCACGGGAAGTAAAAACTGGGGACGGGGAAATATATTTCCCCATTACCAATTACCAATATTTATGACTTCTTCCATCATTTCTCAAACTGAACCACCCCTTCCCCCTTGGGAAACTTTACCGACAATGTATGATTTACCTAGCGAAAACCCAGAGGAAAAAGGCTTGCCAGACGACTTTCATTTTTTACAACCTTTACTTTTATATTTAACATTTCAACCCATAAACTGGAATCCAGAAATTGTTTATAGTGCGGCTGATCTGAATCTTTATTATGATCTGCAAAATCCTTTATGGTATAAACGCCCAGATTGGTTTGGTGTAGTAGGAGTCCCAAAATTATATAATGGCCAAGATTTGCGTTTAAGTTATGTCAGGTGGCAAGAACCAGCAAACCCTTTTGTAGTTGTAGAATTATTATCTCCTGGTACAGAAGATGAAGATTTAGGTAATAGAAAAAGTCAAATAGGTAAACCTCCCACAAAATGGGAAGTCTATGAACGTATTTTAAGGATTCCCTACTACATTGTTTTTAGCCGCTACACCAACGAAGTCCGCGCATTTCAGTTAGTAGGTGGTCATTATGAACCTATGAATATGATTGAAGGACGCTTACTAATGCCAGAATTAGGTTTAAGTTTAGGACTATGGCAAGGTACATTTAGAGATATTCCTAAGTTATGGTTAAGGTGGTTCACACTCACAGGAGAATTAATTCCTGAACCAACAGAAGAAGCGGCTGCGGCTAATGAAAGAGTTATTCTTGCTGAACAAGAAACAATAGAAGCAAAAAGAAAAGTTGAACAACTAGGACAACTGTTGCGTGATTTAGGCGTTAATCCCGATACACTGGATAATGCTTAGAGGTTGTTTAAAAAGTATTATATCAAACCAGTAATCTCCAAAAACCTAACCCCCCTACCCCCCTTCCCTGCAAGGGAATGGGGGTTTTAAAGCCTCTCCCCTTGCAGGGGAGAGGTTTGGAGAGGGGTCAGTCTATACATTCAAAACTTTTCAAACACCCTCTTAGACATTACCAATTACCAATTACCAATTACCAATTATCAATGACTAAAATCTTCCTTCCTGACATAGAAGCGACACAGCAATTAGGTATTACCCTTGGTGAGACTTTAAATGCTGGTAGTGTGATTTTACTAGAAGGTGATTTAGGTGCTGGTAAAACTACCTTAGTCCAAGGGATTGGTAAAGGTTTGGGAATAATTGACCCTATTGTTAGTCCTACTTTTACTTTGATTAATGAGTACCCAGAAGGGCGCATTCCCCTTTATCACTTGGATTTATACCGTCTAGAACCTCAAGAAGTTACAGGCTTGAACCTGGAAAGTTACTGGGAAGGCATAGAAGTAACACCAGGAATTGTCGCCATTGAATGGGCTGAACGAATGCCATATCTACCAGATAGTTACTTAAAGGTATGTTTAACCTATGGTGAAAATGGCGATCGTCAAGCCGAAATTATTGCTGTAAATTGTGAACTATACTGAAAACGGTTAATAGTTTAACCAAATATGAAACCCCTCTCCAAACCTCTCCCCGCAACGGGGAGAGGCTTTGAACTTGTTCTTTGTATGATAAAAAAGTCCAGCTTCCAGCCGTTTTGAGTATATCAACAACTGACAACTGACAACTGACAACTGACAACTGACAACTAACTACGAAAAAGTTAAAGCTTGTCCACGAACTTGTGTATTTAGCTGACCATGATCATAAACAATTTCACCGCCGACAATTGTTGTCACAGGCCAACCTGTTAAATTCCAACCTTCAAAGGAACTCCAACCACACTTGCTGACAACTTCTTCCCGTTTAACTTCACGGTAATTTTTTAAATCCACCAAAACTAAATCAGCATCATAACCAGGGGTAATTTCTCCCTTATTGGCAATACCATAAGCTACAGCGACAGCTTTAGACATCCATTGTACAACTTGGGCAACAGTACATTTTCCATCCATAGCAGCGGTTAACATTAAAGGTAAAGAAGTTTCTACACCGGGCATTCCTGAAGGGGTGTTTGGGTAAGTTTGGGCTTTTTCCTCTAGAGTGTGCGGGGCGTGGTCAGTAGCAATAAAGTCAATGATACCATCCCGTAAAGCTTGCCAGAGAACTTCATTATCATGGGGCGATCGCAAAGGTGGATTCATTTGTGCTAAAGTACCAATAGTTGCATAAGCACTAGTATTCAACAGTAAATGTTGGGGTGTTACCTCTGCCGTCACCCAACTAGGTTTATCCTCACGCAGCAACTCCGCTTCCTCTGCTGTTGACATATGCAGAATATGTAAACGGCGTTGATATTTTTTAGAAAGCTTTAACGCCAATTGCGTAGCCAACAAAGCAGCTTGATTATCTTGAATTTGGGAATGAATCGCCGGGTCTGTAATCCCAGCAAACTCCTGTTTTCGTTGATTAATTCTCCCTTGGTCTTCCGCATGAACAGCAATTAAACGAGTTCCCCGCGCAAAAATCGCCTCTAGTGCCTCTTCCTGGTTTACCAACAACTGTCCGTGCATTGACCCCATAAACACCTTAATTCCCGGTGTTGGCTGGGCAGAAAGTAAATCTGGTAAATTATCCGCCGTAGCCCCAATAAAAAAGCCATAATTAACTAAGCACTTCTGGGCTGCCCGTTGTAACTTATCATCTAAAGCTGATTGAGTAATGGTTAAAGGTCTTGTATTCGGCATTTCTAGAAAGGAAGTAACTCCCCCCTTCGCGCAAGCACAACTGGCAGTAAATAAGTCTTCCTTATATTCTAGACCCGGTTCACGGAAATGCACCTGGGGGTCAATCACACCAGGCAACAAAGTTAATCCTTGTGCGTCAATCTCACAAGTGGGTGTGGCATTAGTAATTTCTTGTCCTACTTGGGTTATGTGCCTTCCTTCTATCAACACATCGCCAATCATTGACTCACCATTGGGTAAAATAATTTCAGCGTGGCGAATCAGTAAACTTTGTTTTGACATGGATTTAAGATTTTTCAGGATAAAGGAACTATTTATGGATGATAGATAACTTTTTCTTTAAGATAAACTTAATTGGCACGAAGAATCAGCGATTTTGGTTTTGTGTTAAAAAATGTTTATAGTTAAGAAAGCTAAAAACCTGAATGTTTGCAGCTGATAAAAGAAAAACACTAGATTTTTTACTTTATTTACCTACCCTCTGCTCCATCTCGTTAAGATTAATAATATCAAGTCTCTCCCTCTGAGTTCAATACTAGTCTCATAACATACTTCAACAATTTCATGCAAAATCAAGCATCTGATAAAAACTCTAGCCAAGAACCCGATAACTCCTGGATAGTAGAGCTAGGTAAAACGATGATATTGAGTATCTTTCTGGCTCTAGGAATTCGTACCTTTGTCGCCGAAGCTCGTTGGATTCCCACTGGTTCAATGGAACCAACCCTGCATGGTGTAAAGGACCAATGGCAGGCAGACAAAATTATTGTTGATAAAGTAAAGTATAGATTTGCTAAACCGGAACGGGGAGATATAGTAGTATTTTTACCGCCCCAAGAAATACAGAATAATCCTGAACGGGAAGCATTTATTAAAAGAGTAATTGGTTTACCTGGTGAAAAAGTAGAACTGAGAGCAGGCAAAGTATATATCAACAGCAAGCCTTTACGGGAAGATGTTTATCTATCTTCTACTGCACAAACGTTCGTTGAAGCTTGTAACAGCAGTGGACTTAAGCCTCCTTTCTTGGCTCAACCGGAAATTATCCCACAAAATTACTACCTCATGCTCGGTGATAATCGTCCTAACAGTTATGATGGTCGTTGTTGGGGTGTTGTTCCCCGTAGTAATATTATTGGTCGGGCTGTAGTTCGTTTTTGGCCTCTCGATAGAATGGGTACAATTGATAAATCTCCTGCCTATTCATCTCAACAACCGTCAACCACCCATCACTTCCCTTCGGGTAAGTGAGGGCTTGTAAAAGCCTAGTTGACCAGACTCAGTTCTTAACCGAACTACGTTAGAGGTAAGAGTTAAAGACCTACCAGAGGATGCGTAGCTAGTTCCCTGCTCTAGAACTTCAAAGTTAAACAGGCTTAAGGGTTAAACCAGTGCTTTTAAGATAGTTACCGACCTCTAACATTGTCGTTCGCGCCAGCGTGCCGGAGGCATCTAGCTAACATTACCCGCAAGGAGGCTCTTTGGAGCAAAATATTATGTCCAAAGTATTTGTTTTAGACACTGAAAAAAGACCACT
>NZ_VILC01000035.1:41470-46913 GCF_009712065.1 Aphanizomenon sp. UHCC 0183
GTTCTTATGAATGATAATACACAACTGCAAATTATTCTTACTAATTCAATTATTGCCACCGTCTTACCCGCCATAGCCCAACTTGAGTTACCTAACTGGTGGTTGGCTGGGGGTGCAGTCAGAAATACAGTTTGGCGTTCTCTGTTGGGAAAAGAATGTAATTTATTTATCAAAGATTTTGATATTGCTTTTTTTGATGAAACCGGCAACCGTGACCAAGAATTATTTGCCAAGTCTACTCTCAAAACACAGTTTCCCGAACAGGAGTTTGATGTGAAAAATCAAGCCAGTTTTGGGCATTGGCGGGCTGGACGCATGACTTATAATAGCACAGAAGATGGAGTTAAAAATTGGTTGCATACGGCAACTGCTGTAGGGGTTCGCATGAACAGACAGGGGGAATGGCAATTTTTTACTCCCTACGGATTAGATGATTTATTTAACGGGATTATTCGACCAACACCCACACATATTAATAATCCCGATGCTGATGCAAAAGCAGCCAGTTTTTTGCCAAAATGTCCTTGTCTACTGTTAATAAAAGATGAATAAAAATTTATGAACTCTCAACCAGAAGAAGATTTACAACGTCGTCTCCAAAATCTAGCAGCAGAAATCAAATCTGCTGGTGAAAATGCTCGTCAATCAGAGGCACAGACACCTGTAACTAGCGTTACTCAATGGAAGTTATATTTAGAAAAATCCAAAAATTGGTTTAATAATTTATCAACAATCAAAAAGCTGGCAGTTACGGGCGTAGTCATGTTGATAACCGTTTGGATGTTGCAAACAGTATTTGCTCTAGTTGCTTCTGTAATTAGTCTGGCGGTTTTGGCAGTGTTAGTGTATCTTGGATACAAATTTTTTATTGCTAATGGACAAGGAAAATAAGCAATAGCCTATTTGAGTCATGCCAATGGTGGCGTAAAAAAATTACAGGTAATTACACGATGGCGAATCCAATGATCGGCAAAAGTAGTAGTCAGTCTAGCCGCCCCAAAGAACCGAAAAAATCTAAGATTACACCATTAGCAACGAGGCGCTTTGTAGCTTGGACGGTGGAAATAACACTCTTTATTGCCAGTGGGTTAGTTCCTTATAGTTTAGGCGTATATGTAAATTCTCGTAGTGAGATTCGGCGAGTGCCGCTGAATCCTGTCTTGGTAGTCACAGAAAAAGCGATCGCCAGACCACTAGCATTACCCATCAGTTATGGTATTCGCAACGTTGCCTGGCCGACCAATATCCTGTGGACATTAGCCCTATTATTGCCCACAAGCCTCTGTGGGTGGCAATTGTATTTACTGGCTAAAACAGGCAGCACCATTCCCAAACGGTGGTTTGGTGTGCGAGTCGTAAACGAAGCCGGAACAGCCCCAGGTTTAGGCGCAGTCATAGTTAGAGAAGGATTAGGGCGTTGGACAATCCCAGTTTCCGCCGCATATCTCCTCTGGCGTTACAGCTTTGTTTTCCCCAACTTGGCTCTGTTTACGTCTTTAACAATGTTAATGATCTTAGCAGAATCAAAAGGCTGGCCTAACCAAAAACATCCCCGCTCTTTCCATGATCAACTTGCAGGGACATATACAATAGATGCAACCAGCACTGTTATTCCTTCTGGGGAGCATTCAACCACAACCGAAAATAATGTAGATAGTTCACAATCTCCTTCCCCTGCTTCCCCCAGAAATAATCCTAGTATCAGCCTGTTTTTAGTAGGGTTAACTAGCATGATTGCTGTGTTATCAACCTTAATAGGTACACAAATCTACATCCAAACCCAAGAAAGCCAACGGAGAAACGAGCAAACTAATAGTCAAAAGTTCCTTGAACTCATCAAAGCACTCAATCCCAACAACGGTGTTACTAACGAAGACCGCCAAAGAGTTATTTTAGCCTTGGGTAGTGTTGATGATAAACAAGCCATCAAATTATTAATTGACTTATTGGTTAAAGAAACAGACCCCAAAACCCTGGATACCATTCAACAAGCCTTAACTAATGCTGGTTTTAAAGCCATTCCTGAATTAAACCGCATGAATCAGTTTCTCGCTGGAGAACTAGCATCTGCCGGTAAAAGTTCCAATGGGGAAATTAGACAAAATCAGCTAATTCTCACCCAGCAGGTAATTAATAAAATTCTGGCTATCTATAGTGGCGAAACTAATAAGATTGACTTGAGTAATGCTCAATTAGGTTCTCAAGCATCTGGAGAAAAGCCCTTATTTAACTTGGTATTAAACAACGTTGATTTATCAGGAATTGTCTTGAAATCAGCAAATCTTAACCAAGCTAACTTCCAAGGTAGTCGTTTCCGCAGCGTGGGTGAAGATGGACGTTGGGATACTTATGATGATGCGATCGCTGATTTAAATAACACTCAACTAAAGCAAGCTAACTTAAGTAATACCAACTTGAGTCGGGTTTCCATGAGTCGTAGTGATTTAAGTAGGGCTAATCTTAACAAAGCCAACTTATCATACACCCGTTTATTTGGGGCTAATCTCAGTAGTACCCAGTTAGTAGGTACAGATTTACGAAATGCAATTTTAGAAAATGCCAGCCTTACAAATGCAGATTTAAGCAACGCTAACTTAACAGAAGCAAATTTATATGCCGCCAATTTAGTCCGGGTTTCTGCCATTGGTACACAATTAGCCTACGCGAATTTAACTAAAACGGACTGGCAAGGTGCAGATTTATCGGAGAGCTATTTAGATTATGCTAATCTCAGTCATGCTAACTTAAGTGCTACTCGACTCACTGGCGCTAGTTTACGCTCGACTAACTTAGAAAACGCTAATTTGCGAAGTGCTGATTTAAGTCGTGCTGACTTACGAGGAGCAAATGTCGCTGGAGCAGATTTTCAAGGCACAATTCTCTTTGTTGGTAAACAAAATCTAGCAGATCAGTTTGTGGAAACACCTGATATTGGTTCTCAAAATGCCTCAATTAAAGGAGTAGATTTCAGTCAAGCTAAAAATTTAGATCCGCAACAATTGGCATTTATTTGTACTCAAGGTGGACTAAATTCCCGTTGTCCATAATCACATGAAAGGATGTTTGAAAAGTATTATTCTGTGATTTTTAGCACAGTTATACCCCACCCTAACCCTCCCCTTATGAAGGGGAGGGAAGTAGACTTTCTTGTTTCCCCCCTTGATAAGGCTATCGTGTACACACAAGTTAAATTACCCCCCTTAATCCCCGCGATACTTTGGGGGGAAACCGGAAAAATTAGTTCCCTCCCCAAAGCATCGGGGAGGGTTAGGGTGGGGTAATTTGAGGAATAATGGTGATTCGATAACTTGTGTGTACACCGTAGCTTGATAAGGGGGGATTAAGGGGGGTAATAAATATTTGGTACATCATCAGGGACTTTTAAAACACCCTCTGTCAGTAAACCTCTTACCTAAGTTATATTAAATTCAGAGTGTGTCAGGAGTAGGCTAATGAAACGTTTTCAATATTGGCTTGGGATAATCGGAATCGGAACAGTTGTGAGTTTAGTGGTAAACTCTCAACCAGCACAGGCACAAGTAGCTTATGGCAGTTATGTTGGTATTGGTCCGACTGTGGGGTTGACAGATGGTACTCAATTGGGCGGAGTCCTGGCTTTTCGCTACAAATTACTAGAAACACCCATCTCTTTCCGCACTCAAGCTTTAATTGGTAGGGGAACAGCAGTAGTTCCGACTGTTTCCTATGACATCCCCCTCAACTGGCAAACTGATGCTTATTTAGGTGCTGGTTTAGTCTTAACTAGTGGTGATACGCCTTCCCCTGTTGGTAATAAAATTAGCTTTGCTCTGCAACCGGGAATTGACTATGTTATTCCTAATAGTAATACTATGATTTTTGGTAATGCTATTATTGCCTTTGATGCCTACCGAAATACTGGTGGTACAGCTTTATCTTTACAAGGTGGAGTTGGGTTAAAATTTTAATTCTTAATTGGTAAAAATTTTGTAACCTTTTGATTTTTAATGTTGAATTTTGGAAAAGATGGTGCTAAACCGAGAGAAAATAGATTTTTACTTAACAGACATAGAAACTCCTATAGGTAAGGTAATTAGTGTAGCTATTTCTCTGTTGGTTTTAGTATCATCAGGAATTTTCGTGGCGGAAACTTATGATCTTTCTCAAGAGGCTCGCTGGGAGTTAAGAGTATTAGATAATTGTGTATTAATAATTTTTGCTGGAGAATATTTACTGCGCTTATGGAGTACAAAAGATAGAATTAAATATATTCTGAGTTTTTATGCAATTATTGATTTAATCTCAATTTTGCCATCTTGTATAGGATTAGTAAATACTAGTTTTATCCGGCTATTACGTTGGTTTAGAATATTGCGTTTGCTGAGATTTATTGATAAAAAGTTTCTAATTGGTAGTATCAGTAATCAAGATAGTGTAATTTTTGCGAGAATATTATTTACTTTATTTGCGATAGTTTTTGTTTTTTCCGGGTTAATTTATCAAGTTGAACATCCAGTTAATCCCCAGAATTTTGATACTTTTTTAGATGCTTTTTATTTCTCAGTTGTGACAATGACAACCGTGGGATTTGGTGATGTGATACCAATTTCTGAGTTAGGGCGCTTACTAACGGTATTGATGATTTTAACAGGCGTGGCTCTGATTCCTTGGCAGATTGGTGACTTAATTAGACGATTGGTAAAAACGGCAAATCAAGTGGAAACTGTTTGTCAAGGGTGCGGTTTAGCTTTTCATGATGCAGATGCCGAATTTTGTAAAAGGTGCGGTAAACAATTGTAGCGGATAAAATCACAGTCAAGAGTGAAGTTGATCATGGTATTTTCTGCCAAGTAGATATACCATACAAAGAGGAACTAGTAATTAAAAGTCAATTAGCAGGTGCTGATGATTTTATATTTACGTTATCCAACTGGAGCAATTTTTATAGTTTAAATTTAGAACCAGGAGCGTAGGGGCGCAGGGTCTGCGCCCAGTCAGGGTTTGGGTGAATTTTCTACAGCAGGGGATTCAAAATTCACGTCTTCATAGACATCTTCTATAGGACAGTGAAAATCTACACTGGCTAAATGCACATTTTCTCCCTGTCCATAACTATAAAATACCCATTGTCCCTCGGAATTACGACGGAAAATTTCTACATTTCTTCGCGTTTGACTTACTAATACATATTCTTGAAGTGATTCTAAGTGGCGATAATCAGCAAATTTATCACCTCTGTCAAATGCTTCTGTGGTGGGAGATAGGACTTCGATAATTAAACAGGGATAACGCAAAAAGTTATGAAAGGCTTTATCTTTTTGGTCACAACTGACTATGACATCGGGATAGTAATAAGTATTAATTGATTCAATGTGTGCTTTAGTATCGGCAATGTAGGTTTGACATCCACTACCGCGTAGATGGTTTCTCAGCAGAGCAAAGACATTACCAGTAATAATTAGGG
>NZ_VILC01000036.1:0-14458 GCF_009712065.1 Aphanizomenon sp. UHCC 0183
CTATAAACCGTTTTCAGTATAATGCTCGAAATTGGTAAAATTTATCTAATTAGTCTATTTTGCCACCGGGTAATGGCTCGCAAATATGCGATAATGGGAATCTGATAAACTTCAATAAAAATCCAAATAATAATTCCTAAGTGTGACAAAAAAGTTAGCATTGTCCAAACAAATGGAATCCATGACAGGGGAACATGAGAATGAGGAGGAAAATAATATGCTGTCACCCCTATTAAGGTAGTTGGTAAAAGAATAAAAGCAATTGCAGATAAACCATAACCCCAACCTAATTCCACAGTTCCTAATCGTGCTTGCGTCCACCTCAATCCATTCCAACTCCAAACTAAAGGCGGTTCTCTAGAAGGCATTTTAATTTGTTGTAATTCTAAATTAACTGTAAAAATCTCATTGCAGAAATCACAACACATAGCTTCCATCATCAACATTTGCGAAATTTTACCCACGCGACATACTGGACATGGGTAATTTTCTTGAAAGTTTAAAGATGTTGATAAAATTGGAGATTTTGCCATAATTAAACTACTCCTTTTTTAATATCAGTGATAAGATCCCCGACTTCTGACATTAATTTATAATTTGCGGACATAATAAATAAAAGAAGTTGGGGATCTTCTGATAATTTTTTTAATAAAACAACCTAGTTTATTAATAAAACCAGGTTGAATTTGATATGATGACAATATTGAGAATGTAATTAGTCTAGAAAACCCATCAAAAGCTCGGAGTCATCGAAGGTGTTCGGTGCTATTGGCCGATTTCCGAAAACGGAATAGTTGTCAGCAACTACCAAGGTGCTAGAAGCAATGGGACGAATACCAGACAAGTTAATACTGTCAACTACTTGAAATGTGTTTGCACCTATGGGACGAATTCCCATGGAGTTGAAGGTATCAACTACTTGTAAAGTGCCAGTGGTAATGGGACGCATTCCAGCCACTATGATTGTTCCCTGAGAACTTTCTTCAGTATTACTGATATTATCCTGATTATTTTCTGTCATTTTTATTTCTCCTTTGTATGAGATGACACTTGTTCAAACTGAATCTTTGTTTGTTAAGTGAATTTTACAATAATTAAGGAAAGAAGTATTTTTTTCCTATATATTTAGAGTCTAACCCTAAACCAGCATATATCACAGGTTGAATCTGAGATTGATAGATTTTTTTGTGCGGTTAGAATCTTGATTATATCAGCTAATGTACATTTATTTTGGTACAAAGAGGTTATCTCAAGTTATAAAATTATTTTATCTTTTTTATACTAAACACGGGTGAGATTTAAACTTTTACTAGATGACAAAGAACCCAGATGTGTAGGGGTTTAGCAGTGCTGATATGTGTCAACTTAACGTAAAACCCATAGCCCGCCTGGGAATGAATTCCCAGTCTAATAGCAAAAGTCATCTGAAGATGACTAAGAATTGTCTAAATCCTCAGTTTACTTTAGTAAACTTTGGCTATTAGCCCTGAAATGAATTTCAGGGCGGGTGTGGCAGCAAACAGATAAGCCATTTCTAACTTAAGTTGACACCAATGAAGCTCTTGCTTTACCCCTACGTTTAGAATCAAACAATCCAGCCGTTTTGAGTGGTCTTGTTGAACCAAGAATCCCCGTGTCTTTAGAGGATGTTTTAAAAGTGGTATCCCATAATTTTCATCACATTTTTACCCCCCTTTCCCCTTGTCAAGGGGGGAAACAAGAAAAATCTGGTTTCCTCCCCTTCACAAGGGCAGGGTTAGAGGATGTTTGAAAAGTGGTATTCCGTAATTTTCATCACATTGCTACCCCCCTTAGTCCCCCCTTGTAAAGGGGGGAAACAATAAAAATCCAGTTCCCTCCCCTTTACAAGGGGAGGGTTAGGGTGGGGTAAAAAATATTTGATACATCAACCATAACTTTTCAAACACCCTCTTAGGGAGGGGTAAAACATTTGATACGGCAATCATGACTTTTCAAACACCCTCTTAGACTGGGGAGTGTCAAACATCCCATTAAAGAATTAAGTAACTCTGCCATTTGGATTGAGGATCTTGATGGGTTTTTTCTGGTATTAATAACCGCCAACTTTTACCTTCTTTTTGAATTTGTAGATAAACTTCAAAGGGTTTTTCAAGTTGTTTAAAACTGCGTTTTGGTAGTTTTACGGTAAAGTCGTAATTTCCCTGTACCCGATAAGCTGGTAAGTTTTCAATGGTGAGGGGTTGTTGTTGAGTAATAGATATGCGCTGAATATTAAATTGTTGGAAGTTTAAATCTAGCTGTTGGTTAAGTTGCTGTTGGGTTTGTTCCAGTTGCAGGGCGATCGCCTTTTGCACTAATTCCGGTGTTGGAGATAAGGCAATAGTAGTACAAGCTGTAAGGAAAACTATGAAAATTGTTGTAAAAATTAACTTAATCATCTTTAATTTCTTTTTAATGGCTTTGAATATATCCTCATTAACCACCATTCACTGGAGGAATTAAAACCACCTCATCACCATTTTGGAGAATAGTATCTGGTTCAACAAATTGTAAATTCACGCCGAAACGGGTTATTTCTCGCCATTTGCTTAATTTTGGGTGTTCAGCAATTAGGCGATCGCACACCGCTTGCACAGGTGTACCATAGGGAAACTCCCACACTAACTCATTCACCCCATAAACTTCTTGATAAATAGCAAATAACTTTACAGTCACAGTAATTACAGTATTAGACATACAATTTTTTGATAACCTGATTTACTTATTGGGAATTATAGTAAATTTACCATTCTTAATTTGCACTAGTACAGCCTGACCTTGACGCTCTCTTTCTTCTGTAAACCGAAGTGGATAACCTGATGTTTCCCTGGTAGAAAGATTAACATTTTTCAACCTGTCTAATACTGTAGTTCTTGACGAACTCCCAGCTAGAGATTTAATAAAAGCCTGAGTAGCATCATAGCTAGTTGCAGTTGTCCAACTAATATCTCCCGTCCACTGTTTTTTTGCTCTTTTAGCGAAGGTTTTGGCTTCTGGTTGCTCTTCAAACCAGGGAACTGCGATTATTAAACCCTCTACATTTTTACCATTTTCACCACCTTTCTCTAAAGTTGTTTTTTTATAAAGACTCTCTCCACCTAACATCTTTAATTCTGGTATTTCCACTTTTTGGGTCTTGAGTTGCTGATTTCTATTGGTAATCTCCTTAGCAATGTTAATAGCAATATGAGCAATTTGTATATTTGGCAATAGTATGGCTGCTTGTGCTTTATTAATATCTACACTTTCAGCTACTTCTTTCTTTGCATCAAATGAACTAGCAGTTATATCAACGTTACGAACTACCTTACCTCCTAGTTTCTCAAAATGACGGGTAAATAGCTCTCTGATACTATCACTATAAATACTCTGAGGATTTATAAACACAACTACTCTTTTCACTTTCAGTTCATTAAAAGCATATTCAGCCAGTGCTTTTCCCGCAGCTTCATCGGAATAAACAACTCTAAAAAAAACTGGATTTTGGAATAACAAAATGGAGGTGCTGGTAGGAGATATAACTGCTAATCCGGCTTTTTTATACTCTGGTAATGCTGCCTTAGTAGCATCACTAGAATTATGTCCTATTACTCCTAATATTGAAGTATCATTAATGAGTTTTTGAGCTATTTGTTGAGATTGTTTTGGATCGTCGTTATCATTGGCAATAACTATTTCTAGTAATTTACCTGTCAGACCGTTGTTTCTATTAAATTGATCCTGTGCTTGAGCTACTCCACGTAATACCCCTTCAGCACTTCGTACAACTACCGCTAATGTAAGAGGAGAACCTGCTTTACGCGCTAGAGCATTGTTATAATAAATTACTACTTCTGGGTCATTTTTATTTGCTTGTATGGCTTGTTTAAATAAATTAGCTGCTTGTTCATAATCGCCTTTTTGGAAAGCCTGAATACCTTGATCACGAAATGTATTAGTAATGGTAGGAAATAAAGTGTGATCGCCTCTACTAATTCTACTATCTGCTACACAAAAAACTCCAAAGTCCAGTTTTTCACCTGCTAGACATGGATTTGTTGATTTAACTGTTGAGTTAACTAATAGAATACTAGAAATAATTAATGATAAGGTAGTAGCTATTGTCGGTAAAATAATCAGCTTTGGATTTGGTGGAGTAACTACTGAAAAAGACTTTTGAAGGTTACTTAATATATTTATATTTAATGACCTATTTTCTGATAATTTTGTTGGTGATTTGATTATTTCATATTTAACTTGATTTGCATCTTCAAAAAATGAAACATTATTTTTATCACTAACTTCTCTTAGATATAATTTTAGATTACTTTGATTTTTTTTTTGATCAAGGTTCAATTTATCCAATTCAAAATAAATTTCTTCTTTTAATGGATGATGTTGTATGATCCAACGACGCACTAATTCTATTTTAATTTTCTCTCCTGTTGCATCCAAAAAACCATTATTTTTGAGAAGTTGTTCTGTTTCTATAATTAATTTATTATCTAGCTCATTTGTTAATCTTGCTATTAGTGCTAAATAATTTTCTGAAGTTTCTTGAGATTCTGCAATTGCTGAAAAAACAATTTTTTCTGCAATAGAAAATCCATCCCAAAACCAAGCTAACCCAGCTCCTGCTAATTCAACTACCTTATTTATAATAGCTTCTACGTCTTCTCGATTAACTCTCCAATTATCATTTTCTCGCGCTTTACCAAAAATACTAAAACATATTGCCTGAATAAGATAAGGATGTCCTGCTGATAGATTAAAAATTTCTTTTATTGCACCTTCTTCATATTCAAGGATATTTTCGGCTGGTTTAATAATCAAATCTTTGGTACTGTTCTCATCTAATAGCCCAATTTCTATTGCAGGTACATCTTTAAAAATTTGTTTTGTTTTGGGATTATTTATTGATTTTTGTTCTATAAATAAAATGAAAAATAGTTTATTATTAGTGCTGATTATTTTAGTAAGAGATTTATTAAAATGTCTTAATAATTCTGGATGATCATTATTTAATAATGCGTCAAATTCATCAAGTAAAAATACTATATTTTTATTTTCTATTAATTGATACACCTGGGGCAAAAATTCATTTAAAAAAACTTGAGAATCAGATTCCAAGTCTGTAATTACAGGTAATTTTATATTCTCTTTATCTAAACACAGGTCACTAACCACTTGTTGCGCTAAATCTGCTAAAATCTTGCTTAGTGGTTCTTGAGAGTAATAGTCTAAACTAAACTTAACAAAAACAAACTCTTTCAAATCCTGCAATTTTCGAGGGATATTTCTCAGGACAGATGACTTACCAATACGTCTTTGTCCATAGCATACGATGATTTGTTGCTGCTGTTGAAGATGACTGGTAATAGAGGAAAACACATCCCCCCGTCCAAACAAAAGTTGTTGGTCAATAGGACGGCCAACAATATAAGGATTTCTTTGATGTTTGGGAAAAGTAATCATCCTTTCACAATACCTCTGCAAGACTACTACGATAACACATCTCAAGTATTAATTTCATCAGTGAAACCTCTTATTTAATTTCTACAAACTTACCATCTTTAATTTGCACAAGAATAGATTCACCTTGACGTTCTCTTTCTTTTGTAAACTCAAGTAGATAGCCTGATGTTTCCGTACTATCTAGCTTAACTTTTTTTAATCCTTCTAGTACTGTAGTCCGTGATGGATTGTTAGATAAAGTTTTAATAAAAGCCTGAGTTGCATCATAGCTGGTCGCAGTCCGCCAACTAATAGCTCCTCCCCATATTTTATCTGATGCTTGGGCAAAAGATTTAGCTTGTAATGTTTCTCTAAACCAGGGTATGACAATTATTAAACCCTCCAAATCCCTACCACCTCTAGCTAAAGTTTCATTACTATAAAGAGTATCTCCACTTAGCATTTTTAATTGTCGTATTGGCGGATTTTGAGGACTATTTCTGAGTCTCTTGTTCCTAGAGGTAATCTCTTGAGCAATGTTAATGGCAATACCAGTGCTTTGTGTATCTGGGAATAAAAGCACTACTTCTGCTTCATCACTATATACGCTTTTAGCAACTTCTTTCTCAGCATCAAATGAACTAGCAGTTAAATCAATCATCGGTTTACGAACTACCTCACCCCCTAATTTTTCAAATTGATTTGTGAATATCTCTCTGATACTATTGCTATAGGGGCTGTTAGGATTAGCAAAAATTACTGCCTTTTTTAATTGCAAATTCTTATAAGCATATTCAGCGAGTTTTCTACCTCCACTTGCATCAGAATAAACCGCTCTGAAGAAAACTGGGTTACTGAGTAAAACGCTAGTGCTAGTTGGTGAAATAATTGGTAATCCTGCTTTTGCGTATTCTTCCAATGCAACTTGAGTAGCATCACTAGAATTATGTCCAATTATTCCTAGTATTGAAGTATCTTTCACTAATTCTTTGGCTACTTGTTTAGCTTGATCCTTGTTACTATCATTAGCAATGACTATTTCTAGTAACCTACCATTAAGGCCTTTATTTTTACTAAATTGATCTTGTGCTTGCGCTACACCACGTAAAATTTCTTGAGCATCACTTAGATTTGTTCCTATTGGTACAACTACTGCTAAGGTAAAATGAGAACCTTGTTGACGAGCTAGGGCATTGTTATAATAAATTACTACTTCGGGGTCATTTCTGTTTGCTTGTATAGCTTGTTTAAATAAATTAGCTGCTTGTTCATAATCGCGTTTTTGGAAAGCCTGAATGCCCTGATCACGGAATCTATTAGTGGTGGTAGAAAATAAGGTTCTTTCTCCTCTACTAATTCTACTATTATCTGCTACACAAAAAACTCCAAATTCTTTCTTTTCCCCTGCTGGACAAGTTCTGAAACCTGGAGAAATACCTAAACTCACAACTGCAATTACGATGCCAGTTAACCCCCACTTCAGCCAATTTATATTTGCTATAGGAGTTTTCTTTGTAGGTTTAGAATTTTCTCCTTGAGTTTTCTTATTGGTGTTTGTCTTGAGGACATGAATTTCTTCTTGTCTTTGTTGGGCAAAGTCGCTGTCAGGATCAATTTTCAAAATCAACTCACATTGTTGTATTGCCTCAGTCCATTTTCTATTAACTATCAACTTATGTATATACTTTTCTCTTGTTTTCAAAAGTCCGTTTTTGCTACGTTCTTTATCAATATTGTAAGCTCTTGTGTAAACTTCTATAGCTTGCTCAAAATTTTCATTTTTTGAATATTGTTCAGCTATGTTCAATAAAGGCTCTAAAACAATATCTTGTTGATGATTAATAGAATAAAATAAATAAGCTCGGTTATACAGTTCACAGGCTTTATCAAGGGCTTGAATATTTAAATCTTGAATCTTTAAATATTCTGCGGCTAAAGATGTTACAGTTTCAAAGTTATTAGGATTAAGGTGTAACGCTTGTTCATAAAGATGTAATGCTCTGTCATGCTGATTTTTTGCTACTGACTTAAGATTATTAACATCAGTTTGATTAGTGCTTTCTACATTCGTAATTTCTTGTTCTAACGGATATTCTTTGCATAACAACCGACGAACTAATCCCATTTTAATTTGACATTTTGTATCATCTAAAAATTCATATTCAACTAATTGTTCGTGTGCTTTTGTCAAATATTTTGTTGGCTCTATGCCATATCTTTCTAATAGGGTTAGTGGTTGTTCAGGAATAGATTCATTTTGTGCAATAGCTCTCTTTTGAGCTTCTGCTACTGCCGAAAGAATAATTTGCTGTTCAGGAGTCAGTCCAAACCAGAAGTCTAAAGCACCTGTAGCCATTTCAAGTGCTTTATTTACATTATTTTCAACATCTTGATCAGTTATATTTAAAGAATCAGGTCTTGGGTTATTGGTATGGCGTTGTCCTGCTAGACCATAAAGAGCAAAGCAAATAACTTGAATAAAATAAGGATGTCCTGCGGATAAATCGAAAATAGCTTCTATTGCTTCTGGTTGATATTTTAAAGCTACTGTATCAGATTGAGTAATTATTTTTTTAGTATTTTCTATATCTAAAAAACCAATTCTATGATATGGTGCTTCATGCAATAAAGAAATCAAGTTTGGTAATCTCGATATATGCCTACCTACAACTGGAATAATAAATAGTCTTTCATGTAGTTCTCGTAATTGGATAATATGCCTTGCATTTGATTCACTTAAAACATCAAATTCGTCGCAGAGAAAAACCAATTTTCTACTACCTAAGCGATCATAAATAGTTGGCAAAAATTGACTGGAGAAAACATTAGTGTCAGATATTATATCGTCTGCTAGACTATCTAAAAATTTTTCATGTATTAACAGATCCCCTAAAATTTTTTTTGCCATCCCGTGTAAAATATTTTCGAGATGTGAATTTTCTTCAGCTTGAAAATCAAAACTAATAAAAGTAAATTTATCTTTAATAGCTTCTGCAATATTTTGAGGAATAAATTTCAGTATTGAAGTCTTACCAACTCGTCGTTGTCCGTAAAATAAAATTAGTTGCACATTGTGTTGCAGACTATCATTAATCAGACTTAATATATCTTCGCGTCCAAAAAGTTTTTTAGGATCTCTAATTGGAATACCTACTATATAAGGATTTGGTGGGAAATGGAAACTAGTCATATTTCATGTTCTCACAACTTATAAATTTAATTTCACATCAATCATCTTTCATAAACTTAGTAGAGAAGTTCCATAAAACCTCCCTACTCAAAAGTTTATTTAGGAAATACTGGCACTACTTTTGCAATCCAATCTAAGACAGACTTTACATTCTCTGGATGATTTCCCAACCAAGTAACTACTTCTTTAACCTTCCCTACTTGTCCATGACTGATCAGATTGAGAAATTCTTTTTCTCTATCTTTAATTAAAGTATTTGATGTCTTCAAAATTTCCTCTGTCACCCATTTTTTCATTAGTGATGAGGTGAAAGAGTAAAACGTTCCTGTGTCCGTAGAACTAGAAGTAATTACACCCCTATCTTCTAATGTACTCAACCAGCGTCTATGTTGGGTAAGAATACGTCCTATACCACTCAAATTAAATTTAATCTCCTCTATATGACCTTCCATATCTAACAAGGCTATTAGCATTAATAAGGCTTGGTCTATTTCACTACATCTGTCCCAAATGGTTTGAAAAATTTGTTGCGTATCTCTTTCAAAACCCCTAGCAAATGTCTTAATATTAGGCGTATTACCGGGTTGTATCTGTCCCCATAGCAAGAAACCAGCAGTTTGTACTAAAGTCGGATGTCCACCTGTAATATTGATAATTTCGCCCCGTAACGTTGGTGGTCTAATTATTGTCAATAGTTCAACCAACTCGCTCGTGGTAAATAGTTTCAGAGATTGAAATAAGTAGTGATTGTACCAGGGAGAAGCATTAGGATTAGGTTTAGGACCACAATCAGGTTGACTCAGGGGTTGAAGTGAGGTAACAATCATGGATAGATATTGACTTTCTGGTACGGCAACAGCCAAGTTACGACATTGGGCTAAAAATGTTCCCATTTCCGCTTCTGTGTATTGATCATTGCTTACTAAAGCTGCATCTAAATCATCTACCAACAATAATAAAAATTTACCTTTGTTCCCTAATCTACCCAGTGCTTGGCGTAAACTATCATTTGTAACTGTTTTTTCCAGTAAGGGTTTAATTTCCGCTTGTAATTGCGGTTCGCTGTCCAATTGATCACACAGCAGAGTTAAGACCTCGCGCCAAAAACCAGCAGGAGTGAAGGGAATGATGTTTTCGCAGCTAAGTAAAACAATGACAACCTCGGATGGATCTATACCATGTTCTCGCAATGCTTGTTCAGAAGCAAGTTTCCGTAAAAATGAGGTTTTACCCATTCCCGGTCCACCCCAAAGGGCAAAATGACTACGGGCACAGATTTGGTCAAAAGCAAAGTTAATTTCTGATGTGCGTCCCACAAAATGTTCTGGAGCAACAGGTTTACCTGGAAAAAAGGGATTGGCCATGGTGAATTTTAATAGTTCGATAAATTAAGATTTTTGCAACAATATAATATCAGTAGTGTACTTGTTTTATCTATTAGAAGCAATATGCAATCTGAATTTAATTTCTTTCAGCACTGGTATCCAGTCATACCTATAGAAGATTTAGAACCACAAAAACCAAAATCCATTACATTATTAGGAAAAAGATTAGTAATTTGGAAACCTACAAAATCAGAAACCTATCGAGTATTTTTGGATCAATGTCCCCACCGTCTCGCACCATTAAGCGAAGGTAGAATAGAAACTAAAACAGGTAATTTAATGTGTAGTTATCATGGTTGGGAATTTAATGAAAATGGTATTTGTCAACGCATTCCCCAAGCAGAAAACCCAGAAATTATTGCCAAAAATAAAGACAATTTTTGTGTTATTTCCTTTCCTGTTCGTCAACAACAGGAACTACTTTGGGTGTGGCCAGATCAAAAAACAGCAGCAATAGCTGAAAATACACCTTTACCTTTATCACCCCAAATAGATGCAGAAAAAGGATTTGTGTGGTCGAATTATGTTCGAGATTTGGAATACGATTGGCAAACATTAATAGAAAATGTAGCAGATCCTAGTCATGTTCCTTTTTCTCATCATGGGGTTCAAGGTAATAGAGAAAAAGCTAGACCTATACCTCTTAATATAGTCAAATCAACCATTAATTTAATTGAAGTAAATATCGAAAGGGGTTTCCCCACAACTATTACATTTGAACCACCTTGTAGATTAGAATATACAATTGAGCTTGGTAATACTGGCAAAAAATTAGGTTTACTGGTTTATGCTATTCCTGTATCTCCTGGTAAATCGAGAATAGTTGCTCAATTTTCCCGCAATTTTGCTAAGACCTTACATCGCTTTATTCCTCGTTGGTGGAATCATATTCATGAAAGAAATCTAGTATTAGATGGGGATATGATGCTACTAAATCAGCAAGAGTATTTATTACAGAAGAAACAATTACATGAAAGTTGGAAAACTGCTTATAAATTACCGACAAATGCTGATAAATTAGTAATTGAATTTCGCAATTGGTTTGATAAATATTGTCAGGGTAAATTGCCTTGGCATGAGGTAGGAATTAATGTGAGTGAACCTACACCTATTAATGATAATCATGGGGAAATGTTGGATAGATATAAACAACATACCCAGCATTGTAGTAGTTGTCGAACCGCAGTTAAAAATCTAGAAAGGTTGCAAATAGGACTTTTAGTATATTTTGTAATTGTTATATCTGGGGTAGCTGTATTACCAGATCATTGGCGGTTACAGCTAGGTTTGCCACTGCTAATTACTGCACTTTTAGGTTTAGGTGCTTACAGTTGGTTGAAATTTTCGCTCATTCCTAAATTCTACTTTGTAGATTACATCCACGCAGAGAAATAAACAATTAAAAAATCAAGAATGAATCAATAATAAACTCTTACCAATCACCAATCACCCATTACCCATTACCCATTACCCATTACCCATTACCCATTACCCATTACCCATTACTAAAGCTTCAATTCCAAACGTTGAAAATCTTGCTGAATTTCAGACCATAAAGTTTTATTGTACGGGTCAGTTTTTAAGGCTTTTTTCAGATAAATTCTGGCTTTTGGGAGTTGTTTTTGCGTAATTAAGGCTCGTCCCCAGATTTGATAAGCGATCGCTAACCATTGACGCACTTCCGCATCCCCCGGTAAACGCGCCACTAAAGCCTCTGCTAGAGCGATCGCCTGGGGAAACCGTTTTTCCTGTAAAAACCGCTGTAATTGCTCATAAGTCTTCCACTTTAACCGCTGTTCAATCTCCTGCAAATTTTGTGGACGAGGTGTAACCATTGTTTTCGGTGCTGCTGGTTGAGTTTGCACTTCTGTCGCACTAGTCCTTGGGTTAATTTCCTCCGGCGGTAAAACCGTTTGGAGAAACTTATAAGCCTCAGTTACCGCAATAAACTTATCTTTTGCTTTGAGATCATCTGGGTTGATATCAGGATGATACTGCTGAACCAACCGGCGATAGGACGCTTTAACATCAGCAAAAGAAACTCCCGACCTTAAACCTAATATCCGGTAATAATCTTCAACATCCATGTTGCTTCGTTTGACTTCAATTCAAAATTCAAAACTAAAAATTCAAACCGATAAACTCAGACTTTTGAACCTTACAGCTTGAATTTTGAATCATTTTCCCCTATTTAAATACGTTCTTCAATCACACGATCAATTAAACCGTATTCCTTAGCTTCTTGAGCAGACATAAAAAAGTCACGATTCATGTCTTTCTCGATTTTCTCTAAAGATTGACCAGTATTATCAACATAAATTTGATTTAACTGGTGACGAAGCCGTAAAATCTCCCTAGCCTCAATGGCGATATCGCTTGCCTGGCCACGAGTTCCACCTGAAGGTTGATGAATCATAATTCGGGAGTGAGGCAAAGCCATCCGCTTCCCCTTTGTCCCCGCAGCCAACAGAAAAGATCCCATAGAAGCAGCTAAACCAACACAAATTGTCACCACCTCAGACTTAATGTGTTGCATAGTGTCGTAAATCGCCAATCCCGCAGTCACCGAACCACCGGGAGAATTGATATACAAATAAATTGGCTTAGTTTGATCATCGGAATCTAAATAGAGCAAATAAGCGACAATCGCATTAGCGATACCATCATCTACTTCCTCCGTCAAAAAAATAATGCGCTCCCGAAATAGACGATCTTCGAGATCGATCCATTGTTCATAGGTGCTACCTGGGAGACGATAAGGAACTTTGGGAATACCAATAGGCATAGGACAATTTTAGTGAAGACTATGAGAATAGAACTGGAGAATTTTCGTCAAAGTTGAGAAGCCAGAATCCAAAATAGAGAGCAAACTCAAATAGAGCTTGGCAAATTCTTGGTACTTTCTAGCACCCGATCAATTATTCCGTATTCCTTCGCTTCCTGGGGAGTCATATAGAAAATACGTTGACTATCTTTCGAGATTTTTTCGGCTGTCTGTCCCGTATTTTGGGAAAAAATATCAAAAATTATCTTTTCTTTCTGCAACACCTCTTCCGCATTCACTTGAATATCTGTTGCTTGACCCTGAGTAGCCACACTAGACTGAGTCAGAGCAATATTGGCATGAGGTAGACTGAATCTTTTTCCCTTCGCCCCAGATGATAGAATCAATGCTGCCATACCCACTGCTTGACCCAAGCAGATAGTAATAATTTCTGACTTGATGTACTGGATTGTGTCATAAACTGACAAACAAGCCCTAATTGACATCATTCCTAAAGTTTCATCCATACCAGCCAGCACAGGATCACCCAAAGAATTGATATAAAGGTAGATTGGCTTACTCTGATCCTCGGACTCCAGATACAGCATGGCAGATATCAGGGAATTAGCCAGAGTCGTAGTCAGTGGACGATTCAAGAAAAGAATCCGCTCCTGCGCCATCCGTTGATCAATACTGACCCACTGCCACTGGTTACCACCAGGAATGTTATAAGGAACTTTTAGTGATGAATCAACAGCCATAGGGATAATTAGAAGAAATTAGAGATGATGAGAACCAACTTAAGCAATCATTGGTAAAGGTTTCGGCAGATCCTTCATGCTTTCGAGAACGCGATCGATCAATCCGTATTCCTTGGCTTGTTGGGGAGTCAAATAAAACATCCGCTCAGTGTCCTTGGCAATCTTTTCAGGAGATTGTCCAGTGTTTTGAGAGAAAATATCCAAGATAGCCGTTTTGTTAGCTAAGACTTCCTTGGCATAAATTTGAATATCTGTTGCTTGACCTCTAGTCCCACTGCGAGGTTGATTCAGGACAATAGTGGCATGAGGTAAACTAGCTCGCTGACCCTTAGTTCCGGCAGATAGAATCAGTGCTGCTGTTCCCAATGCCTGACCAATGCAAATTGTATGTACGGGTGTTTTGATATAGTTAATAGTATCACAGATAGCAAAAGCTTCCGTTTCGTAGCCGATCGCATCTCCTGTATACCAAGATGTACCCGTTGAATTGATGTAAAAGAAGATTGGCTTGTCTGGATTGTCAAATTTCAGATAAAGCAACTGAGCAATAATTAGCTTGGTTACATCAACGCCCATTTGCCGTTTGTATTCATCTGCTGAAACTAAAGGCATTCCCAGATAGACAATTCGTTCTTTTAAAAGTAGAGAAGCTAAATCTGGTGGCGGTGTCCGGTAGGAACTGTCGCCGTAGTAAGAAGCTTGAACTGACTTGATGGGGGAATTTTCCATAGCAACTGATGATCTGAGATTATGCCGTTAATGTATTACATCCTAGCGCGATGCTCACCCAATTTAGGGTGCGGATTTCTCCCTGATAGTGAAAAAAGCTAGATTTTAGTGAGTCCCGCCAAAAAAAATACAGTCTATCCCAAAAAAGTCAGAAAGTAGGGGCGCAGGGCCTGCG
>NZ_VILC01000036.1:14761-51858 GCF_009712065.1 Aphanizomenon sp. UHCC 0183
GGGGTAACAATGTGATGAAAATTACGGGATACGACTTTTCAAACATCCTCTAAGATGCTGCCAATTGCTATTACCTTATCTGTAAAATGCGTTACGTTTTCCCTCAACTGATAAATGTAGAATTTATATGAAGTTATCACCTCTGAGACTTCTGGGAGGAAAAAATAACGTTAATCACTAAAATTCCTAGTTATCTGGTTTCGGCTGATAATTAGTAATTATTAATTGTTAAAATTCTTACCTATTTACTCAAAAGTTTTATTTTCTCTTGTAAACTTTAACTTTTGAAGTTTCCCACATCTTCTGAAAAATAAGATGTGAAATCTCAACTACTAATGATTTATTAAATCTACCAATTATTGTATCCCAGGTTGCTTTGAGACAGAAATTTTCATGTCAAGATAATACACCTGAATAATCACAGAGTGTAGTTTCTGCAAGGTTAATCATACCCAAAAATAATTATAAACTTGCCAAAACAAAAGCCCAAAAAGGTGTAAGTAGTGAGACAGAATTAATTACACAATGTCATTGCGTAAGCGAAGCGTGGCGTTAGCCATATGGAACGAAGTGAAATGAAGCAATTCCAAGGGTTGTGATTGCTTCCCTTCGCTCGCAATGACTGTAAATATTTTTGTCCAATTACTTAAGTCTTGCATAAAGTTTGCTGTGGATTTTAATTACAGCTAATTTACTTTTTTAGTTTCATCACCATAATTCAGATAAATAGGTTAAATATCATGTCAAGGGTGAATGAAAAATCAAAATCCCCAGAAAAGGCACTTGAGCAGCCGAAAATTTGGTTGAGTATTGCCGTAGCTTTGCCAGTAGCTATAGCTGCTGGGTTCTTAGCTACAGCGAGAATGGAACAATTAAAAAAACTGACTTCTACTGTATCTGTAGCCCCAGTTCCTAATAGTATTACTGCCATAGGACGCTTAGAACCAAGAGGAGAAGTAGTTAAACTTTCTGCTCCAGCGGGTTTATCAGGGAGTTCACGAGTACAGCAACTTTTAGTCAGAGAAGGACAACGAGTACAGCAAGGACAGGTTGTGGCAATTTTAGATAGCCGCGACACTAGTATGGCAGTAGTAGAAGAAGCCAAAGCTAAATTGCAAGAATCCCGTGCAAATTTAGCCCAAGTTAGTGCTGGTCCACCCAGAGATGCTCAAGCTCAAAGATTCATTATTTCTCGGTTACAAGCCCAATTAGCGGGGGAAAAAGAGGCTCAACAGGCAACAATTAGCCGAATTGCTGCCCAGTTAAGTGGTGAGAAGGTTGCCCAACAAGCTACAGTCAACCGTTTGGAAGCGGAACTAATGGGACAAAGAAATTCATTGAAGGCTAATATGGAGCGGATTAGAGCCGAACAAAGAAATGCTCAAGTAGATTATGGGCGCTATGAATTTTTATACAAACAAGGTGCTATTTCTCAGCAAGAGCGCGATCGCCGCCGCTTAAGTGCGTTAACTACAAATCAACAGTTAATCGAAAGTCAAGCTAGTTTAAAACGGGCAATAGATACCATCCAACAGCAAGTTTCCGAAGCTAGAGCTAATCAAATTAAAACCCTAGCCACTTTACAACAGCAGTTAATTGAAGCCACAGCCAACCGTAACAAAACTGTCTCTACTTTACAAAGACAAATAGACGAAGAAAGAGAAAGATTGAGCAGAATATTAGTAGTTAGTCCGCTCAATGTCCAAGTAGCCCAAGCACAAGTTACTAATGCCATTGCTTTAATGAGAAAAGCTCAAGTAGAACTTCAGCAAAGCTATGTTAAAGCTCCTAGTTCTGGTGAAATCTTAAAAATTCATACCAAATCTGGGGAAATCATGGGAGCAAATGGAATTGCGGAAATTGGACAAACAGATCAGATGTTCGTAGTTGCAGAAGTTCCTGAAGATAGTATTAATAAAGTCCGTTTAGGTCAAACTGCTACTATCTCTAGTGACAACGGCGCATTTAACGGTCAATTAAAAGGCAGAATTACATCAATTGGTAGAAAAATTGGCAAAAAAGATGTCTTAAATAATGATCCGGCCGCAGACATTGATGCCAGAGTTGTAGAAGTGAAAATTGCCCTATCTCCAGAATTTACCAAGCAAGTTTCTGGTTTAACTAACGCTAAAGTCACCGTAGAAATTAATGAGAATTAACATCATATTTCTATGCCAAATATTCATGTTCAACTACTTAATTAGTATCCAGATCAAAAGATTTAGAAAATGGCAGTAAAAATACCTTTATCTTGGCTACAACTGACAAGAGAAAAAACTCGCCTAGCCGTAGCTTTGTCAGGTATTGCCTTTGCTGATATTTTAATGTTCATGCAGCTAGGTTTCCGAGATGCACTCTATTACAGTAACGTCAGAATGCACAGTAGTCTAGTTGGCGATGTGGTTTTAATTAACAGTCAATCTAATGCTGTTTTGGCTATGAAAACCTTTTCCCAACGGCGTTTATATAAGGCGTTAGATTTGCCTACAGTTCAATCAGTACATCCTATATATTTAGACTATACAAGCTGGAGAAATCCTGTTACAGGTCGTCCTCGCAGTATCTTAATTTTTGGCATGAATCCAGAAGTTAATCTTTTTGATTTACCCGGAGTTGAGGAAAATTTAAATAAACTTAAACTGCCTGATGTGGTTTTATATGACCGTTCTTCTAGGGTAGAGTATGGTCCGATCGCTGATAGTTTTAATGCCGGAAAAGTTGTCACAGCAGAAGTACGCAGAAGAAAAGTTCAGGTGGGTGGATTATTTACATTAGGAGCGTCTTTTGGTGCAGATGGAAATTTAATTACCAGTGATGTTAACTTTTTGCGAATTTTTAATAACCGTCAACGGGGATTAATTGATATTGGTATTATTAAGTTAAAACCTGGGGCTGATCCCATAGTGGTAGCTCAAGAATTGCGAAGTTATCTACCTACAGATATTAATGTTTTAACTAAGGAAGAATTTATTGAATTTGAGAGAAATTATTGGGCAAGTAGTACGGCTATTGGCTTTATTTTTACCTTGGGAACAATTATGGGTTTTATTGTAGGAACTGTAATTGTTTATCAAATTTTGTATACAGAAGTCAATGATCATTTATCTGAATATGCTACGCTCAAAGCTATAGGCTACACTCAAAATTATTTACTAACTGTGATTCTTCAAGAGGCTTTTTTATTAGCAGTTGTTGGTTACTTACCTGGATTTGGCTGCGCTCTTGTTCTTTATAATGTTGCTAGAGATGCTACACTTTTGCCTATATTTATGAGTTATAATCGCGCCATTATGGTAATCATGTTAACTATTTTAATGTGTTTTATTTCGGGGATGATTGCTATTCGGAAATTAAGCTCTGCCGATCCAGCCGATATTTTTTAGATTGGTCAGTTGTCAGTTGTCAGTTGTCATTGGTCATTGGTCATTGGTCATTGGTCATTTGTCATTGGTCATTTGTCATTGGTGAAAACCATTCTTCTTCCTCCCCCTACTTCCCCTACTTCCCCTACTTCCCCTACTTCCCCTACTTCCCCTACTTCCCCTACTTCCCCTACTTCCCCCACTCCCCCTACTTCCCCTACTTCCCCCACTCCCCCCACTCCCCCTACTTCCCCTACTCCCAATACTCCTGACTCCTGACTCCTGACTCCTACACTCCCCTATTATGATCAACAAAGAACCTGTAATATCTATTAAAAATATCAATCACTACTACGGTAAAGGATCGCTGAGAAAACAGATTCTATTTGATATTAGTTTGGAAATATATGCCGGAGAAATTGTGATTATGACTGGACCATCTGGTTCAGGGAAAACGACTTTATTAAGTTTGATTGGTGGGTTAAGGTCGGTACAAGAGGGAAGTTTAAAATTTTTAGGTGATGAATTGTGTGGTGCTAGTCAAAACAAACTGGTACACATGAGACGTAAGATTGGTTATATTTTCCAAGCTCATAATTTATTGGGTTTTTTAACGGCTCGGCAAAATGTGCAAATGGCTGTGGAATTAAATAATAGTATTTCCCAATCAACGGCTATTTCTCAGTCAGAGGAAATGCTGGCATCTGTAGGTTTACAAGAACGGGTTAACTACTATCCAGATAATTTATCTGGTGGACAAAAACAAAGAATAGCGATCGCTCGCGCCTTAGTCAATCATCCTCCCCTAGTCTTAGCCGATGAACCAACAGCCGCATTAGACAAACAATCAGGACGTGATGTAGTAGAAATCATGCAGCGTCTAGCCAAAGAACAGGGAACTGCCATCCTATTAGTAACTCACGACAACCGGATCTTAGATATTGCCGATCGCATTGTGGAAATGGAAGATGGTCTTCTTACTCGTGATGCTCAAAATATTCCTTCTAAGCATAACTCGTAATTTGGGTGATACGTCTTCTTAAATACGCCTTATATTTTGCTAACCAAAAGTCTGTCTCTGTTTTGAATTTTTCGATATTTGTTAGTTATTTAAAGTGGTGATTATTTCTGAATCGTAACTGCATCAGATAAATCTACTAACTACTATTGTTTCGTCGAAGGAGTTTGACGACTAGTTCTAAATGTCACATTTACCCCCTCATTTGACTGTTCTAGTACCAGCAACGGAGTCGGTTTAGCCTTTTGATCCCAGTGTATATAAACAATCCGACCTTGAATAGTAGGTTGCCAAGTATCATCATCTTCTCTGGGGCTAAGGTATGTTTCTATACAATTAATAATTTGAGTAATGGTAGAAGAAGTAGCTTGAGTTGGTAACTTCACTAACCGAATTTGCGCTCGAAACAGCACCCGCTTGACAATGTTGGGCGCTACACCAGTTTCATACTCGATATCAAACGTTTCATCTACCTGCCTACCTGTGCTACTAGAAATCCCTACAGATCCTTGGTTAGCTTGGCTAGGACGCAGTGATAGAGAAATCTTATCTTTAACTTTGATTTTAATTTGATTAACTATAGCAAAATGGAATACCTCCTCAGACATTCGCATCCGCAGATAATCTAGGTTAAATTCTCGTGAGTGAACTAAATCTGGATTAGTTTCCATTTTGCGAATAGTTTCCAAAGCCAACTTCAACTTTTTCTCTAATTCTCGCGTGCGGAATTGTTCAAATTTAAGTTTTTTATCACCCCTTTGTAGGAGGATTCTGCCATAGGCAATCACAGCAACCAGCACTAAAACCATTCCTCCACCCGCAAATAGTAGCAATGGTAGAGGTAAACTCTGAGACTCGTGGATAACAGGTGAGACTTTATTCGTCTTTGTTGTCTTAGATCCAGAAGATTGAGCCAGAAAAATCGTACTAACCATAATTTACAACCTGAAATTATTAACTACTGATGTTTATAATACCCAAATCTTACTTAGTAGGTTGCTGTGGTATAAATATTTTTGACATTTTCTTGGTAATATCATATGTACAAACCTATTAGGGACTTGGATAAGCATCTTATTAATATACAGCAGTTGTCTGATATATCTACGCATTCATATCATATTTACCTCCTGGCAACAGATATGGATGGGACACTTACTAAAAATGGCAAATTTACGTCTCAATTACTAAATACTCTGGAGAGGCTATCCACAGCTAAAATTCCGGTCTTGATTGTTACTGGTCGGTCTGCTGGATGGGTAAGCGCTATCAGTAGTTTAATGCCCATAGCTGGTGCGATAGCCGAAAATGGTGGTTTATTTTATCCATCAGATAATTCTGATCCAGTCACACTCACCCATATTCCTGACCTAGTTAACCATCGTCAAGATTTAGCCAAAACTTTTGTTAACTTACAAACTTATTTTCCACAAATTCAAGAATCCGCTGATAATTTATTTCGAGTCACAGACTGGACTTTCGATCTTACCTCACTGACAACTGACGAATTACAAAAAATAGGTGATCTTTGTCAACAGATGGGTTGGGGATTTACTTACAGCAACGTTCAGTGTCATATTCAACCCCCAGGACAAAATAAAGCTGTCGGTTTATTAAAAGTTCTACGTCAATATTTTCCCACCTACTTCCCCGAACAGGTGATCACTGTTGGTGACAGTCCTAATGATGAAAGTTTGTTTAACCAGCGTTATTTTCCTATTTCCGTAGGTGTGGCAAATATACGCGGCTATGAAAATCAGTTACAACATCAACCTACATATATAACTACAGCAGCGGAAGGAGATGGTTTTTGCGAATTGTGTAGTTATATTCTAGAAAACTGTCAGCGGTAGGGGCGCAGGGACTGCGCCCAGTCACCGAGTCAGGAGTCAGAAGAAGAAAATTCCCTATTCCCTGTTCCCTGCGAGAAAGTAACCTCCACGACTTTTTTCTGAATCTGCTATCACCTAAAATTAATGTCATCATCTCCTAATGATTATGCAGTCCAGCTAGAGGAGAAAGCTAGATACATCAGTGTTTCTAGCAATTCTCACTAGAATTACTGTGCCGTTTCCCAACCATTCATGGGGATTTTATATATAAAATTACTATATTCAATATCAGAAATTCATAAGCTAAGGCTATACCATTTTTATATTTTCTTTGTTATTTTGTATTCAACTGAACAGTTCTTCAACACAAAGCCAGTTTAAATAAAAATTAGTTCAACTACTTTACCGTTCTTTAAGTTCAGTGAAAATTTCCCAGATAATTTGTTGTGCAAATTGCCACATTGGCAAAATTTTATCAATCTCATCTACATAGGACACACAATCATGCTAAAAACAAATAGTCAACCAGTGATTCTCTCTAGTTTTGTCAACCCTATCAAAGAAACCCATTCAGTGAAAAATAAGTTTGATTTATTGCAAAAAACCCGTCAATGGTTCGACGAAATTGAAATTGATAATCGTCGAGTTGCTAGATTAATTGCTAAATTAATTCCTGCCCAATGTCCCTTTGAGCGTGATATCGTGGTTTTTGGTCTGAAAATTGCTCACATTCCGCCTATGTGCAAACTTAACCCACTGTATGAGCAGTTTGTCGGCTTGCGTTTTCGCGCATTATGTTATTTAGTAGATAAGTGTGGAGAAGACATCCAATCTTATTGTTAAATACAACTCATGGAAATTAAAGTCGTACATCAACCAAATCTTGCACATCTTAATGAGTTAGATGTATTCAACTGGCCAATTTGGGAAAAGGAAATATCTAAATTTTCCTGGACTTACGATGATCAAGAAACTTGCTACTTTTTAGAAGGTAATGTTGTTGTCACTCCTGATGGAGGACAAGCGGTACAAATGGGTAAGGGAGACTTAGTAACTTTTCCCGCTGGGATGTCTTGTACATGGGAAATTACCAGGGACGTAAAAAAACATTATTGCTTTGATTAATATTTCTGCAATCTCAATAACTAATATCTGAAGAGGTGGATTGGATATTATTTAGAGGTTGGCTATGAAACTATTGATCCTAAAATATCATCTACAACTAAATTAACTTCGGGGAATGCTTGAATTGACATTTTTTCTCCTCGACTGAGTTTTTGAATGTCGCTATACCCATTTTCGCTAGGGTAGCGATAAACAATAATCGCTTGTTCATAAATATCAACTAACCAAACTTCAGTAATACCACTACTAGCATAGAGAGGAATTTTTACGTCTCTATCATATTCTAAACTGCTATCTGCAACTTCAATTAAGAGAAATATATCCTGGGGTTGAGGGTGTCCAGATTCATAAAAATCTGCACGAGGTTTCAGTAGTGCGATATCTGGTTGGGGTTCAGATAAGTTATTGAGGATAATCGGATTTTGTACAGCAATTATGACTTTTTTACCCAGTAATTGCGAAAAAACTGAATTTAAACGATTTACACAAGCTGTGTGTCTTCTACCAATTGGTGACATTTCTATAATTTCTCCATTAATTAGTTCTACTTTATCATTTTCTGAAAAAATACCGGCTTCGCTCATTTGATGGTATTGAGAAACATTGAGACGAAAGGTGTTAAGGCGTGGTTTTGCTAATTGTAGAGTCATAATTAACTTCCTGTATTTACCTTTAATTTTAATATAGCAATCTTGAGTGATTAAGATCCCCGACTTCTCAACTTAATTTATTATTTAGTGACAAGATAAAAGAAGAAGTCAGGGATCTAGTAGTTCGTCAAATTTATTTTGACGGTTCAGAGGGAACAGGGAACGGGCAACACTTCGACAAGCTCAGTGCATCGCAGGGAACACTTCGACAAGCTCAGTGCATCGCAGGAAAAACTCATGTTTAAAAACATGAGATTGAAATAATGACACGGTCACTGAGCGGTGTCGAAGTGCTGTTTTTTTCGTGCTACGCATCTCAAAAAACATCCTTTTTTTGACTGAGCTTTAAACTCAGAACTAAAGTTTCTTATTTGCTCCCTGTTCCCTGTTCCCTGTTCCCTGTTCCCTTCTTTTGTAAAGATCGGAAAAAACTTCTGTTCTTCCCTCCCCTACCCCCGGTGCCTCTCTTCTCCCCCTGCTTGCCTTCACCCGTCATTTTCGGGTTGACAGACTACTAGGTTCGGGGATCTAAGTTTACAAATAATGAAAAAATACTTCAGGAACTAATCTTAATTCACCAGATTTAAACCGAGAAATATCTACCCACAATGCGCGATGTTGACGTTCTGGTGTTTCTGCAAAAGTTAAACTTTCGATTTGATAAAACTTGGAATCAGCAAAGTCACATTCATAGAGTTGAATGATTTCATGTCCTTGTCTACCGTCAAAGGTAAATAAGTTTTCAATACAAGTTAAATAGCGAATATTTGTTAATTCGGCTTGAATTTCTTCTTGAAATTCTCTAGCTAAGGCTATGCGGCTAGTTTCGCCAAATTCTACACCACCACCTAAAGCCCGATAGAATGTTGATTGTTTTGTCGAATCAAATCCTTCAGAAACAAATATTCTATTACCATCTCGGATGAGTGCTAAAACAATCACCCGAATTTGACCTTCTTTATTCATGACTACAATTAATTATCGTAAATGGAAGAGGGACGACTTTCACTATCTTCTGTAGGCCAATCTGGATTCTCGCCACCAATGTATAGTTCTTCAATAGTGACGTATTCTTCAGTTAGTTGAGTGAGGGCGTTGATGAGAATATCTAAGGCGATCGCATCACTTGTACCTAAATCAAACCAACAACGACCCCATTCTCCTTCGTATTCAAATTCACCCATGTTGTGCATCAAAGCCATTAAACTTTTATCATAGCCTTTGGTATCATAGTCCATATAGCTGATATCAAGTCCTGTGTCTTGGATTTGCAGATTTTCAGCATTAAATCCCCCTAGTTTACCTAGATAAAACCAGGAATTGAATACTTCTTCTACATATTGTTTTTCCCTTTGGGAGGGAACATTGCTGAACTTAAACCAAATCCAAACATCAAAAGGATTAAACTCGCGGAATTGAATTTGCATTTTTGTAATGGGTAATTGGTAATTGGTAATGGGTAACTGGTAATTGGTAATTGGTAATTGGTAATTGGTAATTGGTAATGGGTAATTGGTAATGGGTAAGTAGGTGAACACAATAAAACCAAACTGTGTAAAGAAATGTAAAATCGCCCAAACCCTCTTCACTCTTGCCTCTTGCCTTTTGCCTTGCCATAACGACAATTTTCAACGCTCACCTACTTAATTGGTAATTGGTAATTGGTAGAATCAAAATTTTATAACTACTGACAACTGACAACTGACAACTGACAACTGACAACTGACAACTGACAACTGACTACTGACAACTAACAACTGACAACTAACAACTGACTACTGACTACTGACTACTAAAAGCCTGATTGCGTTCATGTTCAATTTGTTTGACTAAATTAGCAGGAAGTTGGGATTTTTTGGCTAATGCTTTGTCAAAATAAGTTATTGCTTCCTTAATTAAATTCTGGCTTTTTTCCGCTTTCCCCTTTTCATGGAGAATTTGGGCTTTAAGATAGTAAATTTCTGGGTTGTCAGCAGTTGTTTTTAAGGCGCGGTTGACATAATCTAAAGCTTGGGAGTATTGTTTTAAATCTCGATAAGCTAAAGCAATACCTCTATTTACTAAATAATTAGGAGCAGCATTTTTTTCCAATCTTTCAATTACTTGATCTGGACTAGTAAAGGGTAAATTCACAGCTAACATTAAATCCATATAGCCGCGAATTAAGTTTAACTCTGGATCATTGGCAGAAATCTCTTCGGCTCTGTCAAGATATGTATAGACTTTCCGCAACCGACTTAAAGCTTGGGGGACACCATTTACAGTTCCTTCTCGATTCAAAATTACCGCCCCTGTCAAAAAGTGACCAACCGCAGTATATAAGTTACCACGCAATGGATCACTGGCGATCAGATTTTGTCCAGTTTCTAGAGTTTTGCTGCTGTATTTTTCTAAACTAGCACTATCTTGATTTTGATATGCTAAAGAAGCCTGAATGGCGTAAATTAGAGGTTCATTGGGTTCGCTAGAGGCGGCTTTTTGTAAAGCATCTTTGGCTGTGGGATAATTTCCTTGTTGAAAAATAGCATGAAAAGCGGCTTCTGTGCGATCGCCAATTTTCCGCGATTCTCGACCCCGAAAGGGATCACCCGCAAAGGAGGGATTTACCAACATATTCAAAAGGATGGAAGTAGTCACAGTCACACTTAATAAAGTAGGCGATCGCCAAAATATCCTTAATTGAGGAATTAAAAACTGTTTAAACATAATAGCCTTTCTGAATAATTACGGTTGAAATTGTTGTATCTATTACCTAAAATGCCAAAATAGTGAATTATAAATTAGTCTATTTCCGCCAAAAATTTTCATATACTAAACACGGGTGAGATTTATTTTGCCAAATGACAAAGAACCCAGATGTGTAGGTGTAAAGCAAGAGCTTCATTGGTGTCAACTTAAGCTCAAATCCTGATGATATCTCGTTCCCAGTCTCTGACTGGGAATGCTATTACAGAGGCTCTGCCTCTGTTTTCATAGAAGGCAGAGCCTTCTAGAATTCATTCCCATACAGAGTATGGGAACGAGAAAGGGTGAAACTGATATTTTACAAGGCTTTCACGTTAAGTTGACACCAATGGGCTTTTGCTTTACCCCTACGTTTAGAATCAAACAATCAAGCCGTTTTGAGTATAACTTGGTAATTTACACAAATGCTCTATCTTAGAAATCTAACTTATCATCCCACAGCCTGCCCAAAAGCCATTCTCCAAGCTATAAATTTAGAATTACCACCCCAGAAACTAGGTTTAATTATTGGTCCTAGCGGTTCGGGTAAAAGCACCTTATTAGAAATTTTATCTGGATTGGCTGACCCTACTGCTGGTGGGGTTTTTTGGCGAGAACAGGGACTCATAGCCGAACAATTACAACAATTAGCAGGTTTAGTATTTCAATTTCCAGAACGCCATTTCTGCGGGGGGACAATTTTAGAAGAATTACGCTTAGGACATCCTGAACTGGGAACAGAACAGGTTAAACAAGCATTAACTGAAGTTGGCTTAGATCATTTATCCTTATCTGCATCACCTCATACTTTAAGCGGTGGACAACAGCGACGTTTAGCTTTAGCGGTACAATTGATTCGCCAACCAAATTTATTATTATTAGATGAGCCTACAGCGGGTTTAGATTGGTCAATGCGTCGCCAACTGATAAATCTACTAGCCAAACTAAAAAAAGATTGGACACTGTTAGTTGTAACACATGATGCAGGTGATATGTTACCAATAGCTGATTATTGTTGGACATTAGATCATGGGGTTTTAAAATCAGGAGTCAGGAGTCAGGGAGAAGAGGTAAAATCTGCTTGAGACTAAATTAATTTTAATAAATTTTAAACGCAGATAAACGCAGATAAACGCAGATGAAGAGGGATAAATTAGAGTTCTCCAATTAAAAAAATATCCTAAAATTTATTGTGGTGCGGGCATCTTGCCCGCTCATAATACAAGAACGGGCAGGATGCCCATCCCACAAGATTGGTTCATCTTTTTTGTGGAGTTCTCTTAATGGATTTTATGATTTTGTGCAGCCTCACATAAAATTGGGATAAGACTGGATTTTTCACTAAAGATAACTTAAAAAAATTAATTTTCACCAATGGATTTAGAATCTTTACCGATAGGTAATTTGCCAGAAATGGCGGAAATATGGCAAAAAACTCTGAATTGGCAACCAACAACTGATCAAACACGGCAATTTCAACAGCTTTATCAATTAATTATTGCTGGAAATCGTCAACTTAATTTAACTCGCATTACTGAACCTGATGAATTTTGGGAAAAACATCTTTGGGATTCTTTACGGGGAATTGCACCTAAACAAGTATTTATTCCTGGGATTGAAAAGGGTAAGCGGATAATTGATATTGGTACGGGTGCGGGTTTTCCTGGTATCCCCATTTCCCTGATTTTTCCTAATTCTCAAGTTACACTTTTAGATTCTACGGGTAAGAAAATTACCTTTATCGAGACAGTTTTATCAGCACTTACTCTAAGTAATACCAAAACTTTACTGAGTAGAGTGGAAGAAATTGGTCAACAAATTCAACACCGACAACAGTATGATCTGGCTGTAATCCGGGCTGTGAGTAATGTTTCTGCTTGTGCGGAATATTCCTTACCTTTGGTGAGAAAAGGCGGTTTGGCGGTAATTTATCGCGGTACTTGGACTCAAGCAGAAAATGAAAGTTTAGAGGCTGCTGTTGAGCAATTAGGTGGAGTCATTGAATTAATTGAGGAATTTTCCACTCCCTTGAGTAATAGTATTCGTCATTGTCTTTATTTGCGAAAAGTATCCAGCACACCAATTAGTTTCCCCCGTGGGGTTGGTATACCTAACCAAAAACCAATTTAATCAACGGACTTCTCGATTTTAGATTAGATTGGTGATTAGATATCTAACAGCGCGAGAGCGTCAACATCGTTATAAATGGCTGAACCAAAGGTTCAACAGTAGCTAAACGCTGATAGCGAAAATAAACCTAAAATCCCAAAATCCAAGTGTTAAATTTGTCTCAAAATGGGTGTTCTGTACGGGTTGCTTCTTCGACAGAAGAACTGCTGACACCAACTGCTGTTGCTCTTGGCAAATTTGATGGTGTTCATCTTGGTCATCAAAGAGTGATTCAGCCAGTATTGCAGTCAGCATGGGGTGAGGAGAATTCAGTCCGCCCCTACTCAACAGTTGTTACATTTGATCCCCATCCCCAAGAGTTTTTTACTGGACTTCCCCGTGATTTGTTAACACCACTAGATGAAAAAGTTGCACAATTGCGATCGCTTGGAGTAGAACAACTGGTATTATTACCCTTCGATAGAGAACTATCTGCCCTTTCTCCCGAAGAATTTGTTGATAAAATCCTAGTTCAACAACTGCAATGTCAACAAATTAGCGTCGGACAAGACTTTTGTTTCGGCAAAAAGCGCATGGGTACTGCTCAAGACTTGCAAGCGATCGCAGCGAAATACAACATACCCGTAACAATAGTTCCTATAAAAACTGATACAAATATTTCGCCAGCAACAGATGATGCTCGCATCAGCACCTCATTAATCCGAGAAAGTTTGGAAGTAGGTGATATTCCCAAAGCAAATCGGCTTTTGGGAAGACCTTACACTCTCATAGGTGAAGTAGTAACAGGTCAAAAATTAGGGAGAACTATCGGTTTTCCTACCGCCAACATTCAACTACCAAAAGACAAATTTTTACCCCGTCATGGTGTTTACGCTATTGAGGCAATTATCCATAATGAAACTCCAGATAAATCTCCCACTCAGCAATTTGGAGTCATGAATATCGGCAACCGTCCCACAGTTAATGGTATAGATATTCGTGTAGAAGTACATTTATTAGATTGGTCTGGTGATTTGTATGGAAAAAATTTGCCTGTACAACTAGTAAAATTTTTGCGCCCCGAACAGAAATTTCCTTCCTTAGAAGCGCTGAAAAACCAAATTCAACTTGATTGTACAGCAGCTAAAGAAATTTTTGGTTGTTAATATTGGGGGAATTTTCAATGGTAATCTCAACATTACAGCGATTTTTAGGTAAATAAACCACATTTTAAAGTCTCACGCAAAGGCGCAAAGTCGCAAAGGAAGAAAGTAATATAAAAACAAGAGTGTGGTACAAGTAAATTAAAATTGCTGTAATGAGAAAGGTAAGAAGCGCATCTACACAGGAAACACTACTTCTGTAATATGAAATATTATGGGAGGTATAACTTCCCAAAAAGTATTTCTATTATTGTCTAATCATAAAAAAATCACATTTACCTATGCAAAAAATAATCATCGAAAATTTTGGTCCAATTCAATATGCAGAAATTGAAGTCAAGAAAATATTAGTTTTGATTGGTGAACAAGCTAGTGGTAAAAGCACTATTGCTAAATTGATTTATTTTTTTAAATCACTAAGGGATGATTTATTTAGCCAAATATATCAGGATACGCAGAAGGATTATTTTGATATTACTTCTGATCTTATATTTCCAATAAGAGAAAAGTTTTATGATTTTTTTGGTTCTACATTGCACTTACCTAATTTTGAAATAAAATTTTATTATAGTGTAGAGAATGACAAATATCTAAAATTAAGTCTTAATGATAAGAAAAGACTAGATTCTCGATTTAGTGATAATTTATTAAATGAGAATTTTAGAACTTCCGCAACTGCAATTAAAAAACTTTTTCAGCAGAGTTTAAATACAAATGATATTTATGAACAATTGACTTATGAGCAAAATAAAATTAAATACGCTCAAAGGCTTTCTAAACTATTGAATGAATCATTTCAAATGTATCATGAAGATTCATTATTTGTAATCGCTGGTAGGAATGCAACAGTAAGTTATTCTGACTTATTTGAAAAATTATTGTTTGCAGATGTTAGCAGTCGTTTAGAGAAAAATAGCAAGAAGAAATTTGCAGGTAAGCAACAAACAATAGATGAAACATTAATGCTAAAATTTATGGAAAAAGTTGATATAATTAAAGGTAAATTTAAAAAAATTGGCAATGGTAATTTTGAAGGGGTAATTGAAAGTTATGAAGATGATGAAAATCTCAAACAAAAATTATATGATATCAAAAAACGAATAGATGAAATACTCAAAGGTGAATACAGAATTGATAATTGGGGAGAGAAAATAGTGTTTAACAAGGAAACAGAAGAATATGTTAAGCTTTCTAATACTTCATCAGGACAACAAGAATCTATAAGAATTTTACAAGATATCTTTCTAAATATTCTTGATAATACAAAAGTATTAAGAATCTTGGAAGAACCAGAAGCTCATTTATTCCCTATTGCTCAAAAGCAATTGATTGAGTTATTAGCTTTAATGATAAATCAAAATGATGATAACCAACTAATTATAACCACCCATAGTCCCTATGTTCTCACAGTTTTTAATAATTTACTCTTTGCGAATAGAGTAGTTGAAAAAAATCCATCAACAGAATCACAAGTAGCACAAATAATTCCCCAAGATTCTTGGTTAAGTGCTAAAGATTTTTCTGCTTATTCTTTGGGAAATCAATCTGTTAGTGATAGCTTGCGTGGCGACGTAGGAGCAATGGATAGTAATTATTATGAACCTATTTTTAATCAAGAAAAAGGCACTATTCAACAAAATTATTTAGATACAGTTTCGGAAATTTTGGGTGGTGATTTTCAAGCTTTGTATAGTATTCACGCTAAAACTTTCAAAAGAAAATGAGCAAATTTGAGGATATTAAAAAACTTCTATCAACTGCTTTTGATAATTTTTCCGATGATCTAGAAATTGAAATGAGATCAGAATTTTCAATCATAGACTATCAAGGACAGTCTTTTATTATTATCAATATAAATTCAGATGATGACACATTTACTATTAAACTAAATGGTGTTGACACGGTTGAAAATGGTTTTGATATCACTAAATTATTTAATGTAATCAATGCTAAAATGGTTGGTTTTATTCCTATTGACGGCAAAAAAGGACTTTTAGGATTTGGTGATTCCCATTGCGATTTTGTATTTTTTGATGAAAATGATTTTTGTTTTGTAGAATTCAAATTAAATGCAACGAGTTTAAGAAAAGTAGATGCAAACCGCGATAAAGCTATTAAACAATTAACTAATACTATTGATTTATTTGATAAGAAATTAAATGGAAATTACGCGGATTTAAATTTAGAAGCTTATGTTTGTACTCCTGAATTTTACCCAAGATTTAATTCAAGCTGGATAGCATTTGCGAAAGATTTTTTAGAAGAGTATGGTTTTGAACTTTTTGAAATAAACAATAAAATCTGTGATTGAATAATATATTTAAAATTCAGAGGGAACAGGGAACGGGCAACAGGGAATAGGAAAAACTCATGTTTAAAAACATGAGATTGAAATAATGACACTGTTTTTTTCGTGCTACGCATCTTTTAAAAACATCCTTTTTTTGACTGAGCTTTAAACTCAGAACCAAAGTTTCTTATTTGCTCCCTGTTAAGAGTTCCCTGTTCCCTTCTCTCAATTTCTCGGTTTAGCATAACAAGTACCGAAGAGCCAGAAATTTTTAATTCTCATGCTGGATTGGGATTGTTACATGGGAATACTGTAGAAAACGCTAAACTATTAAACAAGTTTTTAGTCCAAACTCAGAAGTAAACCTTCTACATTTCCCCCCAGGTACTACATGAGAGAAAAAATTGACGCTTTAACACAAAATTTGGCTCATACCATCGTTGGTAAACATGAAGCTATACGCTTAGTGATAGTAGCTGTACTGGGTGGTGGTCATGCTTTATTAGAAGATGTCCCTGGTGTCGGTAAAACCCTTTTAGCCAAATCTCTAGCTCGTTCTGTAGATGGTAAATTTCAACGGTTACAATGTACCCCTGACTTACTCCCTACAGATATCACCGGCACAAATATTTGGAATCCTAAAACTGGGGAATTTACATTTCTACAAGGTCCTGTATTTGCTAACGTCCTCCTAGCGGATGAAATTAACCGCGCTACACCCCGTACCCAGTCAGCTTTACTGGAAGTAATGGAAGAACATCAAGTCACAGTTGATGGTGTTTCCCGTCTAGTTCCTCAGCCATTCTTTGTAATTGCTACCCAAAACCCCATTGAGTACCAAGGGACGTTTCCCCTCCCAGAAGCGCAAATGGACAGATTTATGCTGTCTTTAAGTTTGGGTTATCCTTCGGAATCTGAAGAAATGCAAATGCTGCAAAATCTGCAAGCTGGTTTAAAGGTTGCTGATTTACAGCCTTGTATTACTTTAGAAGAAGTCCAAGCATTACGCCAAGCTTGTTCCCAAGTCAAGGTAGAAGCATCTTTGCAACAATACATTTTAGAATTGGTGCGGACTACTAGACAGGATGAAGAAATCACTCTTGGTGTTAGTCCTCGTGGTACTGTAGCTTTACAAAAAGCCGCTCAAGCTTTGGCTTTTATTTTAGGTAGGGAATATGCTCTTCCTGATGATGTTAAGTTTCTCGCACCGCACGTTCTTTGTCATCGTCTGATTCCTAGAGGGGGACGCAATACAAAAACTATAGTTGAACGATTATTACGATCTGTGCCTATTCCTTAATATAAAATATTACGGGGGGTACAACCTCCCAAAAACCTATTTTGACTGGGAATTTTAGATTTTGGATTTTAGATTTTAGATTAAAAAATTGCTTCTATTGCTCCCAATATTTTCGGTAAAATATGGCTGAAACTATTGCTATGATTGGATTTGAGGTTTTAATTTTTGCAAAATAGGCGGAGTGTTTTGCGATCGCAGATTAATTTGCATCAAACCCATATCCAGCAATGGTTATGGATGCCTAATCAGGATGTTTGATCACAAGAAAAGCGGTAGAACCATTATTACTAAATAACACATGACCAAAGAACGCAAAAGAGCCGACCAAGACAGTCCCTGGAAAGAAATATTAGAAGCATACTTTCCCCAAGCAATGCAATTTTTCTTCCCGCAAACAGCCGCATTAATTAACTGGGAAATACCCCACGAATTTCTAGATAAAGAATTTCAACAAATAGCTCGCAACGCTGAACAAGGAAGAAGATATGCGGATAAATTAGTCAAAGTGTGGCAACACCAAGGAGGAGAAATTTGGCTGTTGATACATATAGAAATTCAGGCAAAATCTGAAGAACTCTTTCCTGAAAGGATGTTCTCTTACAACCTACGAATTTTTGACCGTTTTGGCAAACCTGCCATTAGTCTCGCTATTTTATGTGATGCAGATCCCAAATGGCGACCAAACCAATACAATTATAATTATCCTGATACCAGGTTAAACTTTGAATTTGGTACAGTCAAATTGCTAGATTACCAAAACCGTTGGACAGAATTAGAAGCCAGTGATAATCCTTTTGCAACGGTGGTAATGGCACATTTAAGAACACAACAAACTCGTAAAAAACCACAAGAACGCAAAACCTGGAAATTTAGCTTAATTCGCCGATTGTATGAACAAGGATTGCAAGAAAAGGATATTCGTAACCTTTACCGCTTTATAGACTGGGTTATGATGTTACCAAAGGCATTAGAAGCAGAGTTTTGGCAAGATTTTAAACAATTTGAACAGGAGCGAACTATGACTTATATTACTACAGGTGAGCGCATTGGCTACGAGAGAGGAATAGCAGAAGGTAAACAGGAAGGTGAGCAAAATCTTGTGGTTCGACTACTACAAAAACGGGTAGGAAATTTACCGGAAGAAATTAGGGAAAAAATTCAAACTCTTTCTTTAAATCAGTTAGAATCCCTCGGTGAAGCATTGCTAGATTTTACAGCTATTGAGGATTTATTCAACTGGTTAGAATCTCATCAGTAAAAATATGTATTGCGGGCAATATGCCCGCAAAAAGTATACAAAATAATCCAAATTAAATCCAGCACAGCTTATTTTTATCCCTTGGGTTGAGGCAAAAAACAACATTATCTGATTTTATTTTTGATATTACATTTAGAAAGGTATTTAACGGTATAACTAGGTTTATTAATTACAAAAAATGCCGCAAGATTTAACTTTGATTCATAGTTTGCTTCTCTTTAGTACCGCGTTCATTGCCGGTGGACTCAATGCTGTAGCGGGTGGTGGCAGTTTTATTACCTTTCCTACCCTGATATTTACAGGTATCGCCCCAATTAACGCTAATGCTACAAATAATACTGCTTTGTGGATAGCAGCGATCGCTAGTGCAAGGGCATATCGTCAAGACTTGAATATTGAAAAAAGACAATTATTATTACTAGCCGGCACAAGTTTAGTTGGTGGTGTGATTGGTTCAGTGGCTTTGTTATATACATCACCGGATGTGTTTAAAAAGATGCTGCCCTATTTATTACTATCAGCAACATTAATATTTACATTCAGTGAATCTCTAAAAAACTGGCTGCAACTTCAGAGTAAAAATGATATTTCTGCACCGCCACCTTTATTGATTCTCCTAATTTCTCAATTAGCAATCTCTATATATGGTGGTTTTTTTGGTGCGGGTGTAGGCATTTTAATGTTGGCAACTTTAACCTTTTTAGGGATTAAAAATATTCACTCTATTAATGCTTTTAAAACTTTATTAGGTAGTTGCATTAATGGTGTGGCTATTATTCCCTTTATGTTCGCTAATTTGATTGCTTGGCATCAAGTTATTATAATGGCGGTTGGTGGTTCTCTGGGTGGTTATTTATGCGCTCATTTTGCCCGCAGACTAGAACCTAATTTGGTGAGGAAATTTGTGATAGTGGTGGCTTTTGGGATGACTACTTACTTTTTTATTCATGGTTAAGCAGGTGGATACAATTATACTCAAAACGGCTTATCTTTTGCCTTCCACAACCGCCAGGGAATAAATTCCCTGTCTCATAGCTCAAGTCCGTTGAAACGGACTAAGTAGGTGAACACAACAAGGGACTTCCAATTAAAAAAATACCCAAAAATTTCTTCTGGTGCGGGACGAATTGCCCGCTAATCATCAAGGATGGGCAGGATGCCCATCCCACAAAATTGGGTAATTTGTTTTTTGGTGTTCCGTTAAGGTTTGCTGATAGCGTAGCGTAAGCCATAAAAGTTATCTGTGAGGGCTAGAAGTATGGCTAACGGCTATGCCTTCGGCACACTACGTAAACGCTATCAGGAGGTAGGGGCGCAGGGCCTGCGCCCATTCAGGAGTATGGCTAACGCCACGCTGCGCTATCAGGAGGATTTAGAAGAAGTTAGAAGTAATATCAAGTCTGGAAAATTGAGCGATTTATATATTTTGATTTTCCTCCGCCCACCTACTTAATATATTTTCCGGTGTTGCTGATTAAGGGTATGAATTTTAGTCTCACGCAAAGGCGCAAAGACGCAAAGTTCAGAGTTTTAAAGGTTTAATTTGGGAATTTCATACCTGAGTTCAGCAACGCCTATTTTCCTAGTATGTCACTATAAATACTAAATGGACGGGCTAGAAACTTAGCTCACAATAATTGTATGACTGTGGGAGGGGTGTCTTGTTTATGCAAATATTAATTAAATATAAAACTATTGATTTTGTGACTTTGATTACAGTTTTTCCTATCTAGTAACGCTTGAATGGAAAAATAACCTATTTTTTCCCAAAAAATAAACAGGACTGTCTCAAGGATTACACCATAGGGATCACGGCTAATCTAAGAAAAGTTAGATCTAAAGTAAATTTATATATCTGAGGCATGATGATAAAAACTATCAAGTTTAAGATAATGACCAAAGATATCAACTTTTTTACATTCACAATAATTAAACAGGTTTTTTCGCTTTTTCTCAAAAGTTATTAATTTCAGGGGTTTTAAAATGCAAGCATCACAAAAGATTCATTGCCCAAATTGCGGTAGTGCGGCTGAACGTCACTATATTGCTGATAGTCAAGTTACCAGAACACAATGTCCTACTTGCGATTATTTGATGATCACTTGCACTCGCACGGGTAAGGTGATTGAGGCTTATGCACCAGGAATTTATGCTAGGAAATAATTGACAATTTTATTGACAAATTACCTTTTTGTTGTTCTTAATTGTCCACAAGCAGCATCGGCTTCTAAACCGCGAGAATAACGGACACTGACGGCGGTATTTTGTTGTTGAAGAACGTTGACAAAGGCTTCGATTCGGTCGCGGGTTGGTCTTTTGTAATCTACTTCTTCTATGGGATTGTAGGGGATTAAGTTAACGTGACTTTGAAATCCTCGCAGACGTTTTGATAGTTCTAAGGCGTGTTCGGGTAAGTCGTTGACTCCAGCGAGAAGTATGTATTCAAAGGTAACTCTGCGTCCAGTTATTTCTACGTATTCTCGACATTCTGCAAGTAAGTCTTCTATGGGGTAGGGTTTAGCGCTGGGAATGAGTTGTTCCCGTAATCCTTGGTTGGGTGCGTGGAGGCTGACAGCGAGGGTAATTTGCAGTTGGTGTGCGGCGACTTGCAAAATGCGATCGCGGATGCCTACAGTAGATAGTGTCAGCGATCGCGCCCCAATTCCCATATCTTGATTAATGGATTTAATCGCTGAAATCACATTTTCCGTATTCAACAATGGTTCACCCATACCCATGAATACGACGTTACTCACCCGTTCTTGAAAATCTTCTTGGACAGTCAGGACTTGATCAACAATTTCCGCACGGGTAAGATTACGCTTATAGCCACCTTTCCCAGTCGCACAGAAATCACAAGCCATTGGACAGCCGACTTGAGTAGAAACGCAGACTGTTAAGCGTTTATCGCTGGGAATACCCACTGTTTCCACAATTTCCCCGTCAGCTAATTTGAGGAGATATTTGACGGTATCATCGGGGGCAACGGAACGGTAATGTAGAGAAGAACGACCTATGGGAATATCTGCAACTTCCAAACGCCAATTTTTCGGAAATACAGAAATATCAGCGAGCGATCGCACACCCTTATTATAGATCCAATCATGCAATTGCTTACCCCGATAACCAGGTTGTCCCTGCTGCTGTACCCAAGCAGTTAACTCCGTCACGGAAGCACCAAGGAGAGGGGGAAGAAGTTCAGATTTAGTGGAGTTAGGTGAATCTAGCTGAGATACAAGCGGCGTAGCAGACATAAGAAATTACAAGTTGATGCTAATTTCCTATTCTACTATATTGTTTTTGTTTCGCGCAAAGGGGCAAAGGGGCAAAGGAAGAAATAGATTAAGAAACTTCCAAGGTATACTAAACACGGGTGAGATCTAAACTTTTGCCAAATGACAAAGAACCCAAGTCATCTCATTCCCAGTCTCTGACTGGGAATGAATTCTAGAAGGCTCTGCCTTCAATAATATTAGAGGCAGAGCCTCATCAACTGCATTCCTAGTCAGAGACTAGGAACGAGATGTGGTAGGGATTTGAGCTTAAGTTGACACCAATGAAGCTCTTGCTTTACCCCTACGTTTAGAATCAAACAATCAAGCCGTTTTGAGTATAATAATAGTAACCTCTGGTGGACAAAATAACCGTCCGGGGAAATAAGTTCCTAAGCCTCGATTTACATATAATTGATTATTTCCCACTATATGTAAACCCTCTGACCATTGCCAATGGCTTAATATAGAATGGGTTTTCCGTAAAAATGGTAATTTACGGAGAAGTTTTTTCGGGATTTTTTTGACTATTTTTGCATAGTAAATCATGGCGGGTCCCAGACCAGGAATTACGATTTGTCCACCATGACTATGACCAGATAATTGTAAATCTACTCGCCATTTTTTGAGGATTTCGGCTGTATCTGGGTGATGAGATAAGACAATCCGAGGTGTAGTCGAATCGAGTTGATTCATAATTGCTTCTGGATTAAATTCTCGTGAATAAAAATCCGCTAATCCCACTAAAGGTAATTTTTCTCCCAAGGGGTAAGCAATTTGATTCCAAAGTACATTAATCCCCACATTTGTTAAAGCATTTGTAATTTCTAATTTTGAACTAGGATAATAAATATCATGATTGCCAAGGATAGCATAGACACCATAGCGACTTTCTAGATTTTTTAGTCGTGATGCTAGTTGGTGAATTGGTTTAGCGATTGTGTTAACGTAGTCGCCAGTTAAAATAACTAAATCTGGTTTTGCAGCATTACTAACGGCAATTGCTTCTGTTAACATTTTTTCTGATAATAGACCATTATCATAGTGAAAATCTGACATTTGTACCAGCTTTAATCCTGCTAGTGATAGAGGTAAGTTGGGGATTTTCACTATTAATTTTTCTGTGGACAAAGCTCCAGTTAAAAGTTTGTGCATAATATATGAATAAAATTATGTTGATAAATAAATACGGTTCTACCGCTCCCCTTGTGATTAAATATCCCTTTTAGATGTCCAAAACCATTGCTATATATGGGTTATATCCAAATTAAGAGCGATTCCTGCGGAGCGCTTCGCTATCGCCTATTTTTGAAAATATTAAACCCTCAAATCCAATCAGAGTAAGGGGTTCATGGATATTTTACCGAAAATATCATAAAGGGAGCGGTAGAACCATAAATCCAAAATTCCGTAGGTTGGGTTGACGCAAGGAAACCCAACATTTTATAACCTTTGTTGGGTTGCGCTGTCGCTTAATCCAATCTACTATTTTCAGTATATAATCTTATCTGCTTATACATTAACAAAAGATTTTGATATTACAGCGATTTCCAATCTTATGAGGTACATCTTAGCCCCCTCATCGCTTGCGGGGAGGGGGTTGGGGGTGGGGTTCTTGTTCCAGGTTTGATGACAATTTGCTGTAACTGTATCCAAAGAGTAATATATTTGAATACTCAGATCCCCGATTTCTTTAAGAAATCGGGGATCTATGCTCTATCATTCTTTTATAGCTATTAGATTAGGAAACTAATCTATCTTGTAGTTTTGCTACCATTTCCGCACGAGTAGAAACGTCTAATTTACGGAACATCCTTTTTAAAGCTTGCTTGACAGAATTTTGAGTAATCCATAATTTAACGGCTATTTCTCCATTAGTTAAACCTTGAGCTACTAATCTGGCAATTTCTAATTCCCGCGCTGTCAGGGGACAATTACCAGCAGATGCAAAGGTTTTTGGTTTTGCTTGGAGTGTGGCCATTTTCGCTGATAAATGTAAACAAACTGCACTTAAATCAGCTAAATCATTACTATCAAAGGGCTGACTTCCGGGGTCACGAGCAAAATTTAAAGTCCCCACTAATTGACCATTACAAACTATCGGACCAGTCATCACGTGTTCGTGACGAGTACAATAGTTTTTCCAGTCTTCTGGGGATAAAATTAATTGCTCATGGGTGGGGGCGTGACGTTCGACAACATAACGCCCAATGGGGTTAGCTTCTAAGCAGACAGCAGGAATTTCGGGAACTTGAATTTGAGTATCTAATTGGTCATCTAGGAGATCAATACCCCAATGTTGTACTGCAAAATGGTCGCCAATGGTATCCATGAGAGCTAGTTTTAATTCTTGCTCATTTTGTACATTGGCGATCGCTTGGAAAATGGCGTGGAGAGTTTTAGCCATAAGTGTACCCATTTGGGGTCTATGCGAACCTCGATAATTACCTCTATGCTAATACCAGCAACGATAAAAAGCTATTTTAACTTGTAACCAGAGGACAAGCACGATGACAGTTACTCAAATCTCAGCCCAAGAACTTTTTCAGGCTGCCTATCAAAACCGTTATACTTGGGATGAAAATTTCCCTGGCTATACCGCAGATATTACTTATAAGTATGATGACCAAGTGATCAAAGGTCAAGTGCGGATTGATGCCAATATGAAGGCAGAAGTTCTGAATGTGGAAGACGAAGCTGCTAAAAAAGCCATTCATGGACAAGCTTGGGAAATCGCCGTTCACCGTGTCCGTCGAGCTTTTGCACAGACTCACGGCGCAAATACTTTTAGATATGGTAGCAAGGATGCAAACGGCGCAGTAGAGATTTTTGTTGGTGGAAAGTCCGAAGGAGATAAGTACAAAGTGCGTAACAATGAAGTTTGCCACGTTCACCGTTTAATTCACGGTACTTTTGTGACTATTGACACTTTCAGCAGTCACGATACTGGAGAAGGATATCTTTCTCACACATACAATTCTGTTTATCATGACCCCGAAACCGGCGCTCAAAAGGGCGGTAAAAGCGATTTTACTGATGAATATGAAAAGGTAGGAAATTATTACATTCTCAACCGTCGGGAAATCCGCACGGAAATAGCAGAACGTATTTCTATTCAAGATTTCATCTTTTCTAACATTGAGTTGTTGGGTTAGGTTTTTGAGTAGTCTTTGACAAGCTCATTTTTACGTCTCTATCTTCAATGAACCCACAATGATTACATACACGGGTTCTAGTTGATAGGGACTTTTTTGTCTGAATCAGGATTTCCAGGATTTAAGGATTTACAGGATGAAAAATACTGTAAAATATGTGATAACGAAAGGCAGATCGTTATGAACGCAAAAGATTTGAACAATATCTCACGGACTAATTGGCAAGCTTTAGATTCAATGTCAGATGAGGATATTGACTATTCTGATATTCCTCCATTGACTGATGAGTTTTTTGAAAAAGCAACTCTGCGAATTCCCGCAGCACAAGAAAAGAATGTTGTTCAACTAGAACCTGATGTAATAGCTTGGTTTAAAGCTGAAAATAAAGACTATCAAACAGCTATTAATGAGATTTTACGCCGTCATATTGAAAGTAGTGTTAATAAACAATCTGCTCGATCAATTATAGTGTTGGTGAGGGGGAGCGATCGCCATGCCTAAAATTGTTTACAATCAAATAATAATTAATGGTAATAAAAGGATATAAGTAGTGAGACAGAATTAATTACACAATGTCATTGCGTTAGCGTTGCGTGGCGTTAGCCATATGGAACGAAGTGAAATGAAGCAATCGCCAGGGTTGTGATTGCTTCCCTTCGCTCGCAATGACTGTAAATATTTTTGTCCAATTACTTATTTCAAAATTAGTCATTGTTTTGAGATTTAGCTACTTGTAAGACTTCTAACATGGTATTTGCAGCCTCAAAAGCATCATAAGGCGACCAAACTGGATAAGATTTATCAGGTTTAATTAAGTTAGTTTCTTCTTGAGCTAGTTCAGATATCAAAACCTGCATGATGTACAGTTTATCTGCACGACTGAGAGTGTGTAAGCTATTGAGAATTTCTGTAGAAACCATATAAAAATCTCCGGGATTTTAAAGAGCGATCGCACGCTTGCCTCTTAGTTTATCGTAATAGAATAGGAGAAGTGATCGCTTTTTGGGCTAATTTTTTATTTCCCGTCTGCAATATCTTTTTTATTTGTTCACCAATACATAAGTAGGTGAACACAATAAAACCAATCTGTGTAAAGAAAAGTAAAATCGCCCAAACCCTCTTCACTCTTGCCTCTTGCCTTTTGCCTTTTGCCTTGCCATAACGACGATTTTCAATGCTAACCTACTTAACATAAAAATAAATATATGCAGACTGTCCACCATCTTGTAGTAATAGGAAAAATGCGCTAGTCTAGCTAGTTGGGCTATATATCTCAAAAATAGGAGAGAAATGACTGTCAGTATTGCTACTGTGGATTTATTTTGTGGTGCTGGAGGACTAACTCATGGATTTGAGCAAGCAGGTCTTCCGGTAAAAGTTGGGTATGATATTGATCCTGCCTGTAGGTTTCCTTATGAACATAATAACAAAGCGAAGTTTATATTACAAGATATAGAGAATCTTAGCGGTTCTGATTTAGCAGAGCATTTTTCTGGAAGTGGCATAAAAATCTTAGCAGGATGTGCGCCTTGTCAACCATTCTCTAATTATTCAAGACGTTATAATGACAAACAATCTAAATGGAAACTTTTACAAGATTTTGTCCGTTTAGTCAAAGAATCTGAACCAGATATCATTTCTATGGAAAATGTGCTTCAGTTAAAATATCATGCAGTTTTTCAGGAATTTATTGAGAACTTAGAAAATTCAAAGTATTATATTGAGCCTTATGAAGTTAATTGTCTAAATTATGGAATCCCTCAATCTCGAAGACGTTTAGTTTTACTTGCTTCAAAGTTTGGTAAAATTAATTTAATTCCACAAACTCATAATAAAGGAAGATACGAAACGGTTAGAAAAACTATTGCATATTTAGAACCACTAGCTGCAGGTGAACAATCTAAAACTGATAAACTCCATTTATGCAGCAAATTGTCTAACCTTAATCTTAAACGTATTCGGGCTTCAAAACCTGGAGGAACTTGGCGAGATTGGCCTCCAGAATTAATTGCTAAATGTCATACAAAAAAGACTGGTAAAAGTTATCCTAGTGTATATGGTCGTATGGAATGGGATAAGCCAAGTCCAACTATTACTACACAATGCTTTGGTTTTGGTAATGGTCGATTTGGACATCCTGAACAAGATAGAGCTATTACTTTGAGAGAAGCAGCATTATTACAAACTTTCCCAGCAAATTACCAATTCATATACCCTAATGAAGATTTAGTAACTATTCATCATATAGGAAGATTAATTGGTAATGCTGTTCCTGTTAAATTAGGGGAAGTTATAGGTCAAAGTATTTTGGCACATCTTTAGTAAATATGTTAAGTCGATCTATTGTCCGAATGTAAATACTCTTGGTTGTCTAAATAATTTTCAATGTTTATCAATATCTGTCTAAGATATTCTACTACTTCGTTTTTAATCTGTACAATATCTCCAATTGTTACATCTCTACCAACATTTGCAAATGATTCATTACCATGTGCTAGATAATTCCTGTTTTTTAAAACAGTATCCAAGTTTTTACCATGTTTTGTTCGAGTATAATCAGTGCTAGGAGAAAATCCATACTTCCTTGCTATTGTTGTAATTTGATCTCTATTAACATTACCTGAAAATAATTTTATTCTATTAAATTCAGCTTTAATAATATCAATAGAAATATCTGTTATTTGGGAGTGGAAATCATTTGTTAAGTGCTTTTTAAGGTTATCAAGCACTATATTTTTAATTTCAATTCTAACAGAATTAAAAGATATTTCCCTGCTCTTTAGTTCATCAAATATAGCTAAGATAGCATTCCGCATAGTTGATTCAACCAAATTATAGAGGAGTAAATACCCATTAGCTTTGAGAGTTCTCTCTAGTTCAGCATCAATAGGCTTAATCCTATGTTCTCCACTATCTTCTAATACTGCTAATTTAGTCTTTCCCGTACTTAATTGCTCCAGAAAATGGAAGTATTTATTGACTTCTTCAACACGGGTATCAAAGTCTGTAAGCACTGATTGCATAGTTAATTATTTCAAAAGTTGATCACGGACATATTCAATACGAGCAATTACTTTAGGTTTAGAATTACTTGCATCTGAGGTGGTGTGTTTTTTAAACTCAGGTGAATCTAACCATTTTATTGATTTTGGTACTAAATCATTCTTCTCTCTCAAAGCAAGTGCAACACCTACAGAAATAGTTTCAAATCTAATTCTTGGTGTTCTGACATGACCTGTTCCCTTGGTAAATCCATTTGTTATGTATTTCTCAACAAAATCTAACATTCTATAAAATTCATTTTTCATTTTCTCTCTGTCTATTTCATCGTTATTATGTTCTTGTAGATAGTTATTAAGAAACAGATTAACTCGATGACCAAAATTCTGATAATTATTTAGATAGGCAAAAAAACGTAATACAAATTCCTCTCGTTCCCGTTTAAGTTTAGCAGCATCTGATAATGGACATAGTTGATCGAATTTAGGATATTCAGCTAATTCTTCGAGAAGTTTAACAAACGGACCAGGAGATACACCTCTACGTATCTCCATGTCGTTAAGTTGAACGCTTCCTGTATTGATACGCTCAAATAGATCCCTCCGTGTTTCTTCATCAGCTTTATCAGTCAATACAATCATACGAAGATCCGCTCGATTGAAACGTCTCTGTCTTGCAGGATGTAAGTCTTGGAATTTGAAGTTATTAAGCTGCTTCAACTTTTCTAGTCCAGACAACCTCAGTTCATTATTAATAAATCTGTGTAAAGTACGAATACGTTGAGTACCATCAACAATTTCTAACCTAGCTAAATCATCAATATCATCATCTTTTGGTCGCAAATCAGCAACAAAAATATATGGAATTGGCATACCCAGCATAATAGATTCAATAAACTTTGACTGTCGAGCTTCTTCCCAAATCATCTCTCGTTGATAGTCTGGTACATACAACTCGTTCGTGTCTTCCTCTTCTCCTTCTATATATTTCTTGACAAGCACTTCCACTGGATATTCTTTGGTGTCATAGTCAACTACTTTCTGTTTTTCCCGAATTTCCATTTCTGCGGCTTCTCTTTGCTCATGAGTAATTTTTATTTCTGGTGGTATGTTTTTTGCTTTTGCCATCTGGCTCTCCAGCTTGAATGCAATGGTTTTATTAGGATAATATCACACTCTTAAAATTAGATGATGTGCGATCGCTAGGTCGTGCTATCTTTATTCCTTCAGTCCCGTAAGGGATACGAGACGCTATCGCTACCAACTACCCAATAAGCGGTAAAATGTTGAAGGTTTATAACGTATAGGTGAAATTGTTTACCAACATACCGGGAACTAAACTACCTCCTAACTGTCGGCTTCCGTAAGTTCCCACTTCGGGAATAAATTCTTGGAAGTTGGTTAAATCAATGAGATTTTCTGCACCCCAAAAGCGATAAAGACTTTCATCAAAGCGTAGGTTAGCAATGGGGGCAATGATTTCGCCGTTTTCTACCCAAAAGCAAGCATAACGAGTCATTCCTGTAATTCTGCCAGATGGGCGATCGCTCCAGTTCAAATAATGTAAATTAGAAACATATAATCCTGTATCTAAACTGGGTAAAATCTGCTCAAAAGCCAAATTACCAAGGCTGATTTCTGGAGAACGTAATGTTTCTGAACCATTCGCACCATTAGCGGGTTTATTATATTCCTTCGCTGTGCGAGAATTAACTAAGCTATTAATTAAAATGCCTTTTTCAATTAATGCTAATTCTGGTGCAGCTATTTCTCCCAAATTATTAAATCTGGGAACTAAACCACTTTGAAAATTTTCTTTTAATGTGAATTTTGGGGAAAGTTGTTTTTCTTGACGTGATAAAGCGGCTAAAGCACTATTACCTTGTTGAATATCGGCTTCACTGATAGCACCCCAGGAAAGCATACCCAATAATTCAGCCACCGCAGCCGGAGCAAAATAAGTTTTATATTGTCCTTTGGGTAATTCTTTAACTGGACGAGATAGCATTTCTATTTGCTGTTTCCCATCATTTATTTTAGCTAAATAAGCAGATTCATTCCATTCACTTCCGGCAAAAGTTCCTTTTACAGCTTGTCCTGATGCCATAAATAAGGAATAATCTAAGTTAAATGAATCAGTCACAAACCAGTGTTTTTGTCCGCTAGAATCACCATAACCTCTGATAACAATTCCTCCAGCATACATTCCCGTAAAATCTAAATTAGTCACAGTTTCGAGGATACTGGGAACTAATATTTCTGGAGTTAATAATTTACCAGTATTAATTTCTCGACTGCTATTATTTCCTGATGGTAAAACCAAATAAGGATCAATTGGTAATAATGGTAATTCATCACGTAATTCTTGTAAAGCTGTGGATGCTAATTCCCAATCTACGTCCCAATTTCCAGTCAAGGGAAACTGACGAGAACTACTGCGTTGATTAGCCATTAAGGTCAATTGAATCGAACCATCATGAACACAACCTGTTTGTCTCACTTTCGCAGAATTAAAGCGGGTAAATTGACTGCTTTCGCTGCTAAGTCTGACGGTGAAATGTTCATGTTCTGCTTTTTTATTCAGCAGAGTTTCGATGAGTTGATTAAAAGTTTTTTCTAAAGTTGATAGTTCTTCAAGTTTCATGGTTTAAATTGTATCTGGATCAATATTTAATTCTCGCAATTTTGCGGCTAAACGTTCTGATTTTCTCGCTTCTTTTTCTGCGGTTTCTTCAGGTGTGGGAACTAGCTCTCCTGCTGGTGTAAAATACCGTAATAGTCCTTGATAAATTCCTAAATATAAACCTAGCTGACAACTCCACAAATGTCCTTGCTGATTTTCTTCTAAAGGTTGATATTCTCCGTCTACTAAATGAAAACCTGCAAATTCTAGTGTATAAGGGTCAAACCAAAAGTAATCCGGTGTGCGGAAAGTATTTTGATAAAGTTCTTTTTTGTATTCTCTATCAGTATTAGCTGTACTGGGTGAAAGAATTTCTAAGATGAAATTAGGATATTTACCATCTTCTTCCCACACTACCCAACTTTTACGGGTTTTGCGTTCAGTTTCCAAGACGACGAAAAAATCAGGACCTCGGAAAAATTGTGATTTTTTTTGATTAGGACTATAGTAAATGGTCAAATTTCCCGCAGCATAGAAATCATATCTATCTTTCCACAACCATTTGAGACATTTGATTAAGAGCATAATTTGCTCTAGGTGCAATTCTGATTCCACGGGAGGTTCATCACTATATAAATCACTAGGGGGAAATATTACATCCGGGGAGATGTCTTGCTTCAATTCTAATTCTTGAGCAATGATCATATTGATATGGCATCAAGTAGTTACTTGTTGATTGTAGCATTAATAGGAGGAGTCAGGAGGTAGGGGCGCACGGCGTGCGCCCAGTCAGAAGTTATAAAGAAGAAATCAGAAATCAGAAAATTCATTAACCACCACCAAAAACTTCCACATTGGCAAATGCACAAACGGGTGAACCATGTCCTACGGAAATGGCTTGATTTGGTTCTCCTTTACCGCAGAAAGGTGTACCGTAAATTTGCCAATTAGTGTTATTTCCAACTTGAATTAAACTATGCCAAAACTCTGGTGTGGTAGCACGATAGTTAGGATTACGCAGAGTTTTAGTAAGTTTGCCATTTTCAATTAATTTGGCATATTCACAACCAAATTGAAATTTATAACGTTGATCATCTATTGACCAAGAACGGTTAGATTCCATGTAAATTCCATGTTCTATTCCTGAGATGATTTCTTCAAAGCTGGCGTTTCCTGGTTCTAGATTTAAGTTAGCCATTCTGTCTATGGGGGGACGATTCCAAGAACAAGCTCGCGCACAAGCAACACCGGGTAAATCTGCTCTAGCTTGACTTTCTAAACTGCCTAAACCCCGTTGTAAAATGCCTTTTTTAATTACATATTCTTTGCTGGCTACTGCACCAGTATCATCAAAACCATAACTGGCAAATTCACCTGCTACTGTAGGATCAAAGGTGATATTCATGAGCGGTGAACCATATACTAGTTTACCAAAATCATCTTTGGTAACAAAGCTACCGCCGGCATAGTTGCGTTCGTCTCCTAAAATGCGGTCAATTTCTAAAGGATGTCCGATACTTTCATGAATTTGGAGCATCATTTGATCTGGTGCTAAAACTAGGTTAGTCTGGGTATTTGGACATTCTTCTGCTGTTAATAATTCTAATGTTTGTTCACCAATTTTTTGAACTTGATGCCATAAGTTATCGTGTTTAAACAGTTCCCAACCACCTTGGTAAGAGTTTGCATGAGAACCGTTATTACTGCGTTGTTGGACGATTGTACCGTCTTGAGCGATCGCCCCAAAATGATGACTAAGAGATAAAATATTTTGATATACTTCTGAACCGTTGCTACTGACAAACCAAGTTTCTTTTTGATCTGTGCCGACTGTAGCTGTGGTTTGCACGATTTTATCGCTAATTTTGAGTTGCTGACAAATCTGAATGAGTAAATCGTTGATTTCTCCGGGAGTAATAGCGTTAAATGGTTCTAAACATGGTGAGTTATATTCACCAATGACTTGAGGACGGGTATTTTCACTAATTGGATATATCCACCATTTACTAGCTGCAATTGCTTGTTTATAGGCGATTTCCGCAGTATTTTGTAAACTGGAGATATGTAAGGAGTTGGTAGCGGCATAACCTAAACAACCATTAACGATGACTTCGATCATTGCTCCCATATTCAATGATTTACCGTTGCTTTGGGGTAAACCATCACGGACAGAATGATCTGTAGAAGTTGTTTTTACGGCTCTGATTCCTACCCAATCTGCGGGGATATTTAAATGAGCAATTGCTTTTTTTAGTTCAATCAACATAATTTTTAATTTTTAATTCCACTTTGCGATACTATGGGACTGTAGTGGTTTAATATTACACTTTATTTCCTGTTTTTGAATTTGTATAAAAACTGTTCATGTCGGAATTATTAGCTAACACTGGAACTATTGCGGCGATCGCTACTGCTGTTGTCCCTCAACAGGGTAGTGTGGGTATTGTCCGGGTTTCCGGTGATCTGGCAATGGCGATCGCTCACAATCTATTTTACGCCCCAGGGCGACAAGTTTGGTCAAGTCATCAGATTCTTTATGGTTATATTCGTCAACCCCAAACTAAGCAAATTATTGATGAGGCTTTATTATTAATAATGAAAGCCCCCCGTTCTTTTACCCGTGAAGATGTGGTAGAATTCCATTGTCATGGGGGAATTATGGCGGTACAACAAGTATTACAACTATGTTTGGAAAATGGCGCAAGATTAGCTCAACCGGGAGAATTTACATTAAGAGCGTTTTTAAATGGTAGATTAGACTTAACCCAAGCGGAAAGTATCGCCGATTTAGTGGGAGCAAAATCACCTCAAGCTGCTCAAACGGCTCTAGCTGGATTACAAGGTAAATTAGCCCAACCTATCCGCAAATTACGGGCTAATTGTTTAGATATTTTGGCAGAAATCGAAGCCAGAATTGATTTTGAGGAGGATTTACCACCTTTAGATCAGCAGAGAATTATTGCAGATATTAAGCAAGTGACAGCGGAAATTAGCAAATTATTAGCCACAAAAGACAAAGGTGAATTACTGCGAACTGGTTTAAAAGTGGCGATAGTTGGGCGACCAAACGTGGGAAAATCGAGTTTATTAAATGCTTGGAGTCAGAGCGATCGCGCCATTGTCACCGACTTACCAGGAACAACCCGCGATGTGATAGAATCACAGTTAGTTGTGGGCGGAATTCCTGTCCAAGTGTTAGATACAGCCGGGATTCGGGAAACAGCAGATCAAGTTGAAAAAATCGGTGTAGAGCGATCGCATCGTGCCGCTAATGATGCTGATTTGGTATTATTTACCATAGATGCAGCCGCAGGTTGGACACCCGCAGATCAAGAAATTTATGAACAAGTAAAACACCGTCCGGTAATTTTAGTCATTAATAAAATTGATTTGATTTCAACAGCAGAACAAGAAACTTTACAATCCAAAATCCAAAATCCAACATCCAAAATCGTTACAGCCGCAGCCATAAATCAAGGAATTGATAATTTAGAAACAGCAATTTTAGAAACAGTTCAACAAGGAAAAGCTCAAGCCGCTGATCTAGATTTAGCAATTAATCAACGACAAGCAGCAGCTTTAACAAAAGCAAAGATTGACTTAGCACAAGTGCAAATGACAATCACCGATAAATTACCCTTAGATTTTTGGACAATTGATTTAAGAGGAGCAATTCAAGCATTAGGAGAAATAACCGGAGAAGAAGTTACAGAATCAGTTTTAGATCGGATTTTCAGCCGCTTCTGTATTGGTAAATAAAATAAGTTATTATTCCTATTTCCTAGTCTAATGAGGTACAAAATTATCTGTGTTCATCTGCGTTCATCTGCGTTTAATTCTGATTTCTTGTACCTCACTTGCATGGGAATTGCTGTAAACTCTTAAAATGACTGTATTTTAGGCAGCAATGATTTCTTTGATGATGACATAAGGTTCAACAATCAGAGCATTAAATCGCTTCTCACGGTTGAGATTCCATTCTCCCACCTGATCTATTGTCGGTTTGGCTAATAATTGTTCATCTATCCAATGTTGCACTGAAAGAATATTATCACTAGCGATCGCTTCTCCTACATCTAATAAATCCAAATTCTCCGCTACCAAAATCACCGCATCTTTTTGGACATGGGGAATTAACCACTCCCATTCGGCTTCATCAAGATTTTGCTGTAATTTTTCCCGTAACTCCGACATAATTCCCCACTTTTTTAGTTATTATTTTGATTTTACAATATAAAATTATTCATAAGCTTTGAATTATAGAGAAACTAATAATTGTCAGAATCAGGATTTACAAGATTAAAGGATTTACAGGATTGCTATTTGATGGTTTATAGATGAGACTCATCTTACTTCATCCTCATCATAAATAAATAACCAATAATTAAACAATCACATCCTGCAAATCCTCAAATCCTGGACATCCTGATTCTGACAATCTAATAAATTTTACCTGCCCAAATCGTGCATTTCATTAATTGCCTTCGCACACATTTGAGTAACTCTTTCCAACTCTTCCTTATTAGTAGAACTGGGAGCATCAATTAACTGACCAATTCTAATAGTCAAAGGTACAGAACGGGGTAGAGAAGAACCCGGTTGTAAAATCTGCTCACTTCCCCATAAACTTACCGGTAAAAAAGGAGCTTTGGCCTTAGCTGCGAGGAGGGCTGCACCTCTTTTCGGGTCATGAATGCGACCATCATTCGTGCGTGTACCTTCTAAAAACACACCCACAGCCCAACCATTTGCTAAATACTCTAAAGCAGAACGAATTGCATTGCGGTCAGCACTGCCACGACTGACAGGATACGCGCCGTATAATTTAATTGCTTGTGCTAAAACAGGAACTTTAAATAATTCTTCCTTAGCCATGTACGCGACGGGACGACGGACACAACTAGAAACTATGGGAGGGTCAAAATAACTAGCATGATTACTAACGACTATGACAGCACCAGATTGGGGGACATTTTCTGCGCCATAAATCTTGCCCCGAAAGTATGCGTGTAATACGGGACTAACCACCGACCACTTAAAGGCGTGATACAGTGCCAAACTAATTAAGGGTTCACGAGTTCTAGTCACAGAAGATAGTATAAATAAAATAGAATACAAAAGTCAGAATTCAGGAGTCAGAACTTATTTTAACCGCTAACTCCTAAATCTAACTGCTTATTTTTCCTAGATTAGTTGCCTAATGTTAAAGCCTGTTGTCCTTGAGGTGAAGTAGCATAACCTAGAAATGCTTGCACTCCGGCACTAGCAGGGTCTTTATAGACATAATACAGCGATCGCTTATAGGGATAACTAGCCGCCTCTGGAGTCAAGCCTTCAATAGCCACGACTCGCGCGGTTTGCTGATTAGCAACTTGAGCAAAAGTCGCATAGCCGATACCATCTGTTTTCAAAGCTTGAACTAAGGGAGTGGTCGCATCTTGGGGTAAGGTCGTAATGTTGGGTGTAGTCCCGAAATTAGCTCCTTTTAAGACTAATTCTTTAAAAGTTTGATGTGTGCCACTAATGGCTGGACGATTAATGACGCGGATAGTCGCAGATAGACCACCCACTGCTGACCAATTATTAATTTTTCCCTGAAATATATCTGCAATTTGACTACTGGTTAATCCTCTATTAAAGGGATTTGCCTTACCGACAATCACAGCGATCGCATCTTGTGTTATGGTGACAGACTTCAATCCCTGACCTTGCTCCTGTGCTGTCAAAGGTCTAGAAGCCGCCGCAATATCCACTTTACCAGCCAATAGATCCTGAATTCCCTTATCAGTCCCATTCCCCACAGCCTCTACCTTCGTACCAGGAAACTGTTTCTCAAACCCCTTCCTGAGATTTTGGTTAATTGTCACCATACTCGTAGAACCGTCTATCTTTACAGTCGTACCACTGGCTACTGTCGTTGGTAACGGGAAAGCCGCAGAAGTGGGAGTAGTGGGAGTAGTTGTCTCACCAGCAGGGGAATTACTTTCTGGCTGCGTAGCTGTCGGATTTGGGGCAGGATTACGCATAAAAAACCACCAGTAACCACCACCCAAAAGCCCTAAAAATAGCAAAATAAACACAATAGGAGGTGGACCGCTTCTCTGACTCATAAATTCCTAATTATAAGAGAAATGCGGCTTCCTAAGTCAGCCGCATCTGTGCTTTAGACAAGGGATGAAGGCTAGTTGCAGGATTTATCCTGCACTGACACTGGATC
>NZ_VILC01000037.1:0-40227 GCF_009712065.1 Aphanizomenon sp. UHCC 0183
CTGGCGACCTGACCATTGACAAGACCGATTACCTGACCAAAGTAGTACCCGGACAATTGGTAACTTATACCATTGTAGTTAGCAATTATGGTCCTGATACCGCTACTCACGCGCTGGTAGAGGATTTATTCCCCAGCAATCTGACAGACGTGAAGTGGACAAGTAAGGCAGCTAAGGGAGCGACAGACAATGAAGCCAGAGGAACTGACAATATCGAGGATTACGTAACCCTGCCAGCGGGTAGTAGCATCACCTACAAAGTGACGGGAACAGTAGTTGGTGGCCCTGCCAGCCACAAAGTTTCCGACTATCATAGAACCTTAACCAATACCGCGACGGTTACCGCCCCTTCTGACTTCACCGACACCAACCTCGAAAACAACACCGCCACCGATATTGACACAATCATGGCCGCACCCGGTGTCCGCAATGCTTATTTTTGGCAAAACACCAAATGGCAGAAATTCTGGGACGGCATCCAAGGTAACGAACCCTCCCAAAAAACAAGGCCGAATTTCCCAGGTAGCGACCTCTTACTCTCACCCTATACCAACTCTGCCCGTCCCGGAAAAGCCTTAGATCCGGTTACCCGTAGATACGGAGTGGGACTGCTCATAGGAGACTACAATCGCAATGGCAAAACTGACCGAGGAGAAGATACCCTCTTCTACACCCGCGCACAGGCACTTCAGATTGTTGATTCCTCAATGCACCCCAACAACCGAGACGCGCGTTACATACTCGGACGGGATTTAGTGACTAGCTGGCTGAATTACCTCGCTGGTAATTCGATTGATACCCCTAATTCTAACGATCAAGATGCTCGTGACTATATTAACGAGGGAATTCATTGGCTGCAAGCCTTAACGCCAGATCAAAATAGGGATGGCAAAGGTGATGGCTATCTGCAAGGATTAACAGGTAACGAAACCTCCAATTCACGGACTCCAAGGATTCTAGCTAGATCTTCCTACTGGAAATCTGGTATTTCCAGTGCATCGAATTTACCGAACCTCTATAAATCGAACACCGACGTTCTCTATCCTATAGACGCTGGCATCACTATTCACACACACCTGGATAATTACAACAACAATATCTTCTAAGTAGGGTTCTTAGGGAACACACAAAAAACAAATTACCCAATTTTGTGGGATGGGCATCCTGCCCGTCCTTGATGATTAGCGGGCTTTTCGTCCCGCACCACAAGAAATTTTTGGGTATTTTTTTAATTGGAAGTCCCTTAGGAATGTGAATTAAATAAGGTGCAAAAGTAGGGTGTGTTAGCGACAGCGTAACGCACCATTCCAGGTTACATCAGAATTGCAGGTTATTAAATTTGCGTTCCTTAGGGAACACAAAAAAACAAATTACCCAAAAATACTAGTACAAAACGGCGTAAATAAACCAACCATTCTAAATCCTCCAAAAGCCTATACTGTCTTCATTTCGACTTTTGACTTTTGACTTCCGCCTTGCGGTACTAGGGTGGCTTGGGACGGCAATCTTTGTCGCCCCAACCAGATAATATCTATTCTGGTTCATTGACAATCTCACTGGCTAAAGCCAGTGAGATTCTTGGTTCAACGAGTCCACTTAACTTAGACCCCTTGCGGTATTTAAGGAATGTGGATTAAATAACTTACAATTCTAAATGTTGTTGTGGTTTAGCAGTATAGTTCCACTGAGGCAAAAAATCATCAAAGAAAATCTCCATTGTTTCTTTAAAACCCTCAGCAACTTTCTTACTGGTTTGGTAGGCTTTATCAATGATGGTCGTAAAAACCTGTAACCCTTTCCGAGTAGTAGCTTTTGCCATCAGTTTAGCAACAGTGTTAACACTGTCGAAAATAACACCTTTACAAGCCCGACTTAGATGTGGAAACAGGCGATGCTCAATCGGATTGTACTTAGATGTATAAGGAGGATAGTGAGCAATGCGAATTTCAATTCCAATTTCATTCACCAAAGCTTGTAATGCTTCTTTGAATACATAGTAACGAGAACTGTTGCTACCACCACCATCACATAACAGTAGTATAGAGGTAGCCAATTGGTAGCGATTTTTGCCATAATTATTCCACCAATAACGGATTGAATCACAGGCAAATTCGCTGGTGTCATGGCTAGTACCAATTTGTATAAAACTAATGTTATTCTTTAAATCATATAACCCATGTGGAATTGCTATTCCTGTTGCCAAAGATGGAAAGTCGTGATCTAATACTTGGATATTTGATTAACAACACTGGATTTTTCTATTGTTTCTTCAGTGATGCGACGGTGTTGGGGTGCAAGTAGTCCTACTAAATAGCGATCGCTTACACTCTTTTCATCTAATTCTTCATCTTCACCACCAGCAGGACCGAGTAAATCTGCTATTATTACTACTTCTAATTCTTCTCGAATTTTATAAGCTGAAGGTATATTTGAACCATCATAGTCAACTAATAATAGCAGATAAATCATCAAATCATTTATTCATTATATGTCATCCTCAAATCTGTATTTCTCATAGACAATAAAACCAATAAAACACTTACATCCCGTACATCCTATAATCCTGTAAATCCTATAATCCTGTAAATCCTGATATGGCTAACACCACGCTACGCTATCAGACAAATAACAATTACCAAACACCACACAAAAAATATCAAAACCACATCCTGTAAATCCTCTAATCCTCGTCAAAGTTTTAAAAACCGAATTGAGTATTGAACCAATTCGTGCTGATTTTGTCACGTTTCTGAAAAGTGAAAACCAAATTTTACACATCGAATTTCAGACACTATCAACTTCTCGAAAACCCATTCCTTTGCGAGTTATAGATTATTATATCCGGTTAAAAAGACTCTACCCCGAATGTACCATTATCCAATTTGTGATTTTCCTCCAGGAAACAGAAGATAAAAATGCTTTTATCAATGTTTACCAAGATGTAAATACTACCCACTATTATCAAGTAATTAGAATGTGGGAACAAGACCCTGTTTTATTTCTTAATAATCCCGCACTCTTACCATTAGCACCATTAACCCGCACAAATGCACCTCAAGATTTATTATCGCAAGTTGCTGAAAGTGTTGCTAAAATTGAGGAAATAGAAATCAAGCGGGATATTGTAGCCTGTACTGAGATTTTAGCAGGTTTACGGTTTGAGAAAAAGCTGATTAGTCAATTACTTAGGGAGGATATTATGCGAGAATCAGTAATTTATCAAGATATTTTCCAAAAAGGTGAGAAGCAAGGTGAAAAACTCGGTAGGACAGAAGGTGAACAACGGACAATTATCCGTCAACTTACTCGTCGGTTTGGAGAATTAGATTCATCATTGGTTGATAAAATCAAAACTCTGAATATTGAAAAGTTGGATAATTTAGCAGACGCTTTATTAGACTTTTCAAATATCAATAATTTGGGAACTTGGTTAAATTCAAATCAAGATTAATCATCCCAAACATTGGTCATTTTATCATCATTATAGTCAGGGAATAAATTCCCTATCTGAAAGCTAAAGTCGGTTTTAACCGACTATTTTTTTACAACATCCTGAAAATCCTCAAATCCTAGACATTATCTCGACTAAGTAGGTGAGCGTTGAAAATTGTCGTTATGGCAAGGCAAAAGGCAAGAGGCAAGAGGCAAGAGTGAAGAGGGTTTGGGCGATTTTACATTTCTTTACACAGTTTGGTTTTATTGTGTTCACCTACTTATGGCTACGCCACGCAGGCTATCGCTCGATAACCACCTGATTCTGACAATTAATAATTACCAAACACCAAACAGAAAATTTATCAACAACATCCTGTAAATCCTTAAATCCTGGAAATCCTGATATGGCTAACGCCAGTGAGTGTAATATTTTTCACCTATTTGTTCTAGGTTTGCTGTTGATGTGGGGAAGGGGAATGTTTCAAAACCATCTGTTGGTGAATATCTAATACCTGCATCTCTCATTGTTGAACAAAATTGCCACGCCCAAAAGCTATGAATAGAAGAATTTAATAAGGCAAATATATTGTTAGAATTTATAGGAAATACAACTAATTGTTCACTAAAAACTTGTTTAGCAGGTGCAAAAGAAAAAATCAGTAATTTACTAACTCTAGGTGATACTAACACTCTTTCCATTTTTGCGATCGCACTATAAAGTTCTAGACCTCTTCTTGCATAAAGCCACCAATATTTTGCATAACCTTTTGCTGAAGAATCTGATTTTAAGCCTAATTTATCTCTTTCAGGTTTAACTTTTTCCTCTGTAATTGCTAAACAATCAGGATAATCACTTGCATAAGGTCTACCTTTAGGCTTTTTCAGATCATCATTTTCAGCATCTAAAGGCCAATCAAAAAAGTTAATTAGCCAACGATTTGGAGACTGATCAGGATTTGTATTCAAATCTTGTCCATTCAAATTTTTCATTTAATAAATCTTTAGCTTTGAGGAAAAAGTAAGCACAAAAATCAGCATTACCTTTTTTATCATCTGGAAAATTTGTCTGCATATTCCCCAATTACCAGTCTATTAACCGCTGACAAAACCGCGTTTAATTTGCTCGCGTTCAATGGCTTGAAATAAAGCCAGAAAGTTACCTTCCCCAAAACCTTGAGCCAGAGAACGACGTTCAATAAACTCAAAGAAAAAAGTTGGTTCTGAGAAAATAGGTTGGCTGAAAATTTGTAATAATAATTGTCCTGGGTGAGCATCTTCATGCCAGTCTACCAAAATTTGCTGGTGAGATATGGCTTTTAATTCTTGGAGTGAAAGAGAAAATTTATATCGTTGTTGTAGCTGGGAATAGTAACTTTGGGGAACAGAAAGAAAAGATAAACCAGCAGTCCGAAATTGAGAAATTGCATTCACAAGATCAGGTATCAATAAGGCAATATGTTGAATACCTGCACCTCGATTCACGTCTAGAAATTCTTGAATTTGTGAACTCGGCGAAGCTGGTTCATTAATTGGTAATTGAATATTGCCATGAGGTGAAATCATTACCTGACTATGCAAACCAGAACGATCAGTTTTAATATTAAAAGTCTGTTGAGGTTGAAAATCAAAGATTTTTTGATACCAATTAATAGCAGTTTCTAACTCACCAACCCCCACATTTAAAACTAGATGATCAATCGCCGTAATAGAATTATGTAAAATATTTTCGTTATCTTCTATTTTTGGTTTATTTTTAGTAATTAACGTATGATTTAAACCACCCCAAGCAGCAATTTTAGCATACTGATAAAATCCAGCATCTTGAACAGGTTGGAGAATCCTTGCACCATTGCTTATAGCCCTTACTATCACATCTTCCACATCATCAACTACAAAAGCTATATCAGCCACACCAGGAGGATGTTGACGCAAAAACTCAGCCACCGGACTAGTTGGTAAAATTGCAGAAGAAAGTAAAAAGTAGACAGATCCACTTTTCACCACTTCTGTACAAGTATGTAACGATTTTAGATGATGAAAAAACCTGGGAAAAATACCATCATTCACTGCTTGAAAACCAAGACAATATACAAACCAATCTCGCCACCTTTGGGCATCTTCGACATAAAAGTGAACGTGATCAATTTGCAGCATAATTTCTTTTAAATTCAGTATTTACAAAAACAGGGAACAGGAAGGATCAGGGAACAGATAAGAAACACTCATTTGCACCAGTTTAAATCTCAGTCAAAAAAAGATATTTTTAAAGCTGTGTAGCCCGAAAGAAACAGTGTCATTATTGCCATCTCATGTTTATAAACATGAGTTTTTTCTGTTCCCTGTTGCCCCTTCCCTGTTACCTCTGAATATCACCTTTATAGCGTTTCCCAGTCTAATGAAGTACACACCAATTTATTCACTGTTCCCTAAAACGAAAAAACTTTGTACCTGACTAGCATGAGAATTGCTATATCTATCACATACTAGAAAAACAAATGACTCTCAGGTTGAATATTAATTTCCATAGGTATAGCCTGTGGTTCAGCCGATAAAGCATAAAAAATAGCATTTGCCGCAGTCTCACAACTCAGCATCTTACTCCGATCTACTTTTAAATTTACCTTATCCCAAAAAGAAGAATCTATCCCTCCAAAGTAAAAAAGTGTCATTTTCACCCCAAAACGTTTCAGTTCTTCCGCTATACATTTACTAAAACCCACCACACCGAACTTAGACGCAGAATAAGCCGCAGCCATAGGCATTGAATGTTTACCAAGAATACCGACAACATTACAAATATGACCAGATTTGCGTTTTTGCATCTCCTTCGCTGCTGCTTGAGTCGTGTAAAAACAGCCTTTTAAATTTAGATCCAGCATTGCCTCTAAATCTGCCGATTCAATGTTATTGTAGGCTTTGAGAATCCCCGCTCCGGCTGCATTTACCAGGACATCAATTTGTCCAAACTGGGATATTGTTGCTTGGATTAACGCTTCCACCTGTTGAGGTTGAGTAATATCAGTGGGAACTGTCAGCACATCTGCTGATAGTCCATTTGCTAATGCAGCTAAACTTTCCCTGTCTCTAGCCGCAAGTACCAACCGCGCACCAGTGGAGGACAACTTACGAGTTAAAGTAGCACCAATACCACCAGTAGCACCGACAATGACAATAACTTTATCTTGTAACATCATCATATTTACATTTCTTTACAGACTATATTTATAGTACAGTCTATCTCGGTATTCTGGGTTTAACCAGAAGAAGGAGTCAGAAAGAGGGAAGAAGGAAAAAAGAATTATTAACCTATCTCGGTATTCTATGTTTCATCATCCCAATCAAATAAAACAGATAAATCATAGTTCAGATTTTTTCACACCCACCTCCCATCTTTTACCTAGCTGCTGAATTTGCAAAGAATTACAAGAATGTAAAAACTTCACAAAACTACCACCAATCTGCAATTGTTTTATTTGTTCCGTAATCGGTTGACCATATTGCTGATAAAACTTACTACCCAAAATACTAATATCCACAAATTGCTGATTATCTAATTTACTTAAAGCTGTCAAAATATTTTTAATCGCCTGTTCTAAATCTGCGGCAGAATTAATAGCAGGTAATCCGCTTGATATTGTAGCTTTTACATTAGCTTGACTATCTTCTGATTGGATTTGTTGATGTTCAAAGATTGTGACATATAATTCAGATTTCTCATCAATTTGATGAATGACAATTTCAGATGGATAGTTAATAAATACATCTTTGGCTTTTTTACCAGGAAAATGATGAGCAATAATTTGACTAATAGTTAATTGATGTTTGCTTTTAAATAATTTAGACAGAATCGAAAGTTTCACCCAATAACTAGCAGTTTGCTTTTGTTGTAATTTAATCAAACCCTTGATTTGAAAAATAAACTGCTCTATAGAAGGTATTTCTGGCGCAGGTTTCAGAGAATAATTAACAGTTTCACTGGTTGTACTATTAAATACCTTAATATTTTCTCCATGTTGACTAACTTGATAAACTAATATCCCATTTTGCTGTAACGTATTACATAAGTTGGTCATTACCTTATCTGAGGAACAAACAAACACTTCCTTAACATTAGGATAGCGCTCATGAATAGAAGAACCCACCGCAATCATTTTACCATCAGCATTATCTCTACCAGCAGGAACATGAATTAAATCATAGCCACGTTCATGTAATTCTACATCCAATTTTCCGCGATTTGACCAATTAGCAAAAGCAATTTTAACTTGTACAGGAGAATGACAAATTGTAGTTAAAAACTTTTCTGTATTCGTGTTCAGTTGTAAGTTTTCTGCATCTAAAAGCAAAATAGTTATATTTACAGATTGTCGTTGGGGTAAATGGTTTGTATTTACATCAATATTTTCGGAATTTAACTGCTCAATAACAGATATTAAATCTGATAGTATTTGTGAATCAAAAGCTGCGGGAACAAGCACTGCTTTAAGTGATGATTGCAGTTTTTGTAATAATTCGTCCCAGCTTTGAGTTTGGCTGAGTATAGCTCTAAATTTTGCACTTAAAGCCGATTTATTTGTAGATATTTGCCAGTTAATAGTCCGATATTTTGCAATCAGTAATTCTGGTTGCTGTTGTTGAATGGCAATAATTGATTGACAAATCTCGACGGAAATTTTTTGTAGTAAGGCAGAATCATGATAGGACATAGCTTACATCATACAGTAGAGCATCCTGGGCATAAAGTCTGAAGTCTGAAAATATACTTTTCCAGAATTTAACTTTCAGTAACTTCTATAACTTTAACTGTTACCTTACCTTGTGCCAACTGAATCACTAAATTTTCTCCTATAGTTAATTCTGATACAGAATGAGGAATTACACCATTTTCTGTTATCACTACTGCGTAACCACGCTGTAATACAGATTGAGGGTCAATACTAGCCAATTTCTGGCGTAACATTTCTAAGTGTTGATTGGCTTGTTGTAATTTTCCCGTTGTTACTTGTAATAATTGCCGCTGTTTCCAAGATAACTTGTCTCTTTCCTGTTCTACTTGTCTATCTAACCGCAATTGACGCAACCGATGTTTTAATCCTTGAAGTTGCTTTTCCCTAGCTGCTAATGATGAATTGACGGCTGTACACAAGCCGATAATTCGCTGTTGGTGTTGAATTTGTAAATCAGACAGTGACGGGACAACTGTTTCCGCTGCGGCTGTTGGTGTATGTACCCATGAATCAGCAACTAAATCTGTTAAGGATTCATCCCTTTGGTGTCCAATTCCTGTTATTACTGGTATTGGACAATTAGCAACAGCCATAACGACTCTTTCATCATTAAAACAAGCTAGTTCTTCAACAGCACCACCACCTCTCGATAAAATTAATACTTCTGCACGACCATCTTTTTTGACTCTTTCAATGGCTTTAACTATGGATGCTGGTGCTTGTTCCCCTTGCACTGTTGCGGGAGAAAATAAGATGTGTAAGCCAGGATATCTATGTTTGAGGGTTTTTTGAATATCACCCCAAGCGGCTGCTGTTGGGGACGTAACGACGGCGATAATTTGTGGATGTGGGGGAATGTATTTCTTTCTTTCTGTATCAAATAGTCCCTCAGCCTGTAAGCGATTTTTTAGTTGTTGATAGCGTAACGCCTGTAAACCTACACCCGCGGGTAAGGCTTGCCACACTGTTAGTTGATACTCTCCCCGTTGTGGATAAATCCGAATACTGCCTAAAATAATTAACTGTTCGCCAGCCACAGGCATTTGTGCCAATTTTGCTACTTGACTTTTCCAAGATACGCACTTAATAGAGGCTGTACTACCCGTATCTTTTAGTGTAAAAAATAACCCACTTTGGTGATGATTGGCGCTGGAAACTTCCCCAGTTACCCATACTTGTCTGAGAATTTCATCTTGTTCTAAGAGTAATTTTAGGTAGTCGGTTAATCCAGTTACGGAAAGGGCGGTATTAGAAAAGTCAAGGGTCATCCGATTTTAGATTTTAGATTTTGGATTAATTCTACTGATAAATTCTCTGGGTTTTAGCATCCAGAAATTATATTCATTGCGATGAATCAAAGGGAGACCAGACAGGAATTTCTGTGCAATTATTCAACATTTCCAATTCTTCTGGAGAAAGTTTTGAGGAATAATCATCTGTTGGGATGATTTTTTGTTGAGGATCTAAATTTTTGGTAAATTGTTGAATATATTCTTGAAGATGTTCTACTATTTGTTTTTGGATATTTAAGGGTAAGGTTTCGATTAATGAAATTAAGGTTTGGATATGAGGTGACATATTGATATACCAGGAGTCAGGAGTCAGGAGTCAGGAGTCAGAATTCAGGAGTCAGAAGTCTCTTAGCATATAACTTTTACTGTAAATTCTGGATCTCATTCAAGTGCATACCGCTATAAAGAAATTATTTTAATTGGGAAGAATTTAGTATACAGCGGTTATCACTGTTGATGCAATACAACTGAGGGCGCAGACCCTGCGCCCCTACCTCCTGAATTCTCACTCTAATTCTTCCATACTTTTGATCACTTCTACTAATTTCTGAAGATGTGCTAATTCATGGGTAGCCATTACAGACAGATATCCTAATCCGACTGGTGCTAACTGTGGGAGGAATAAGTAGTGAGACAGAATTAATTACACAATGTCATTGCGTAAGCATTGCGTGGCGTTAGCCATATGGAACGAAGTGAAATGAAGCAATTCCAAGGGTTGTGATTGCTTAGGAACGCAAATTTAATAACCTGCAATTCTGATGTAACCTGGAATGGTGCGTTACGCTGTCGCTAACACACCCTACTTTTGCACCTTATTTAATTCACATTCCTTAATAGAGGATACACTATGGTTAAGGGCAATGGGAAAAGGCAAAACTCAAACTGAAGCTATCAGCAAAGTTGTTGAACCCCACCCCGCAAGCGAGGAGGGAGCTATAATATTTTTAATCTTCATCATCAATCAGAATCTTGTTGTAAAATACGATTATTCAATCGCTCGTATTCATCCTCTAGTAGCCACATTTTCGCGGCTTCATAATTGTCACTGGCAAAGATGATTTTATAGTTTTGTGCAGGGTTATGGATACAGAATTTTCCTGATTGTTCTTTGACTAACATCAGAATATAAGGAGGAGATATCAACGTATCTACCCAGATTTCTGCAAACTCCCATTCAGTTTCTTGTTCTGATGTTTGAGAGATTTTAGTAGCTTGTACGGGGTTTTGTGCGAGGTATGACATGATATTTCCCTGTAGTTTTCTTAATTTTTATTTCACCGTAATGCAGGGGGATTTGAGTACCATCTGCTTTTAGTATATAACCAATTGGTTCAGCAAAATATAATCCATATCGCTCATATTTATCTTCTATATCTTCAGTTCCTGTAGGTTCTCCTCGGAGTTTTATTTCCGATGCAACTCTTTCCATTGTTTGTTGATCGTTAAATAAAAAAGCCATTCCTTCGGTTTCAAGTTCTCTTTGGGATTTTTTTGTTCCGGGAAGATGTTTTTCAATAAGACTGGTTCTGGATTCTAAGGTAATTTCACGATCAATTCCGCTCATCTTGATTTATTATTACTGGCGATGAAATTATACGATAAGATTGTTATATTTTTATCAGGAATCAATACTGCTCGGTTAAGCCTCAAAAAGTCATTATATGGTAGCGACTGTCTTGATGCAAGGAAACCCAACATTTCCTATAATTATAATTGTCAGAATCAGGATATCCAGGATTTAAGGATTTTCAGGATTTGATTTTTTGCTAAACCCCTATAATGGCTGAAAAAGAAAATCTCTTCCTTTTCTTCTTTGCGTCTTTGCTCCTTTGCGACTTTGCGCGAAATAATTTATCCACCAATTAAAGGATTAACGGGATTTTGTATGAAGTTTGATTTTTTGGGATGTGATATGAGAAATGTTGTTCCAGGAAAGTATTCAGTATTATTTTCTGTTCTAATTCAGGCATTACCGTAACATTCGATGCGAGCGCTGCTAAACTCAATAAAGCCTTACCCTTCCATACTTTTGATCACTTCTACCAATTTCTGAATATGTGCTAACTCATGGGTAGCCATTACAGATATTCTAATCCGGCTGGTGCTAACTGTGGGGGGACGAATGGCTGGGGCAAAAATTCCTGATTCTCGCAAATGCTTTCCGGCTGTTAATGCGGCTGCTGCATTAGATAATTGAAAACATAATATCGGCGATTCTGTGGGGAATAACTTTAAGTTAGGTAAATTATCTTGAATTAATTGTTTTAAATAATTGACATTTTGCCAAAGTTGCGATCGCCTTTCCGGTTCTTCTCGCACTATCTTCATAGCGGCTATTGCTGCTGCTGTATCTGCGGGAGAAAGGGCTGTAGTATAAATCCAACTGGGGGCGCGATTGCGTAAAAAGTCAATGAGAGAGCTACTTCCGGCTACATATCCGCCTAAACTCCCCAAAGCTTTACTTAATGTACCAATTTGAATTAATTCTCTACCTGTACAGCCAAAATGTTCTACACATCCAGCGCCAGTTTTTCCCATGACTCCCGTAGCATGAGCTTCATCGAGAAGTAGCATACTACTAAATTCTTCAGCTAAATCTAGCAGTTGGGGTAATGGACATAAATCACCATCCATGCTAAAGACGCTATCAGTGATGATCAAACAGCGGCGAAAATTTTTCCTGTGTTCCCATAACTTTTCTTGCAGTACTGCAGTACCACCGTGCGGATATTCCATGACAGTTGCACCGCTGAGAATTGCCCCTTTTTTTAAGCTGGAATGGTTATATTGATCAGATAAAATTAAGTCTCTTTTGCCGACTATGGCGGCGATTGTCCCTAAATTTGCCAAGTAACCAGAACTAAATACTAATGCGTCTTCGGTTTGCTTAGTAGATGCTATTCCCTGTTCTAATTCTCTATGTATTTCTCGATGCCCACTGAGTAATCTAGAACCTGTACTACCAGTGCCGAATTGTTGAATAGCAGTAATGGCGGCTATTTTTAAGCGTTCATCTCCTGCTAGTCCTAAGTAATCATTACTGGCAAAATTAATAACCTCTTGCCCAGATAATACCACAGTTGCACCGGGTTGGCTGTGAATCGGTTGCACGGACCGATACCAGTCAGCCCGATGAATAGTGGCTAAAGATTCATTTATCCAAGCATAAGGATTATTATTCATGATGAATTATGAACACTCTACTTCACTACTGCTAAGATAAGCGATCGCTTGTCTAATCCAATCTTCCACATAGGCATTTTTGGGTAAACCAATATCTTCGCTAACTACGTGCAGGGCGTTACTAACCTCATGGGCAGTATATCCCAAAGCAAAGAGAGTCATTTGCACTTCTTCTAAAATTCCTGGTGCAGGTCCACCCGTAGCGACGAAGAAGCCCGCTGATTTGCGCCATTCGATCAGTTTACTCTTGAGTTCTAAACAGATGCGTTCAGCGGTTTTCTTGCCCACTCCAGGAGCTTGAATCAGCATTTGGACGTTAGCAGCGACAATGGCTTGGACTAACTCTGGTAATTCCATTGTATCCAAGAGAGCGATCGCTAATGCTGCACCAATACCGCTAACACTGAGCAAATGGCGAAATAAATCCCGTTCGGAAGGAGAAGAAAAACCGTAAAGCATGGGTACTTCTTCCCGAATCTGGTAATGGGTAAAGATTTGGATCACATCCCCAGTTGAGGTTAACTGGTTAGCCAGACGTTGGGGAATTTGTAAATCGTAACCTGTGCCATTGACTTCTAAGGTCAAGATGACGCGATTAGGAGTAATGGCTTGGACACCGGCGACAATACCTTTAAGATAGCTAATCATTCTAGGAAACCAAAATATTTTAAACCTTCCATAATCCCAGCAGCACAACGGTTTTGGGCGAGGTAACGGTAGTCCGCAGGATGCTGATGATACCATTGGAGTAACTCTGGACGAGCATTCCCGACAATGATTCCCCGTTCCCTACCAACAGCGAATAAAGCAATATCATTACCCGAATCGCCACAAACAACAGTCTGCTCGGCTGCAAATTTCCACTTCTGTCGTAAAAACTGCATTGCTTGACCTTTATCGCTGGTATGGGGTAAAATGTCAAGGTCAATTTCACTACTATAGATTAACTTTACATTTAGTTGAGTTTTTTGCAACTCCGCTTCAAGTTGTGGTAAGATTCCCGACAATTCTGCTTTTAGGAAAAAACTGACCTTGAAAGGACGTTGTTCCGTATCTGGTTGTAGCTCTAATTCTAGGAATTGTTCAGTAATAGATAGGATTTTTTGCCTATCCCAACCTTGAGAAAGAATGTTTGACCATTCTGGGTCAGGAATATTGCTACCATCCAAATAGATTTCCGTACCTACAGACAGAACTAACGCATCTGGGGAAAAGAGATTTTGTTCCTGTTGGAGTTCGCGGTAAAGGACAGGCGATCTCCCGGTGGAGTAGACTATTTTTGTACAATATTGTTGACGATGACTTTGCAAGCGATCGCTCAACAATAATAATGCCTGATCATCCCCTACGAAGGTATGATCTAAATCGGTTACGAATAAGAACTTAGTCACAGTCAACTCCTTTTGTGAGGTTAATTCACAAAAAGTGTATGCTGTTTTGGCACTTAGCGCAGAATTGACGAATTTAGTGGTTAGGAACGCAAATTTAATAACCTGCAATTCTGACTTAACCTGAAATGGTGCGTTACGCTGTCGCTAACACACCCTACTTTTGCACTTTATTTAATTCATATTCCTTAATTAACCTTTGATTTTTCGCGCAAAAACAGTATTTAGATGCTTGACAATTGATTTGAAATTTGCTATAATAAAATTGATAAGGAAGAACTATCTTAAAATAAATACCAGAATAGTCAAACTGACAACCCAGCGGGGAATGATGACACGACAACTGCACGACCAACTGGCTAAAGAATACCTAGAAGCATTATTAAAACCTTTAGGTAATGTCACAATCAGCAAAGATGTAAAAAGCGAAGTTCAGGAAATAGATGTTTCCTTTGAGCCAACAACAACATTACCTAAAAATTCAGAAGTAGGATTATTAGGAAGAATGGCAGTTACAAGCTGTCTTTTTGAACCTTACCGCAATGCACCTAATGAGGTAGAAATTAGAAGTTGTTTGTTAAAATTGTATAGTGTTCAGGGTGAATTGTTAAGACAAGCCAAAAGAGAAAAACGTTCTATATCTGAAGAAGAATTACCTTTTCTATGGATTTTAACACCCACTTGTTCTGAAAGAATCTTGGAAGGGTTTGGAGCAAAAACAAAGGAGGGATGGGAAAAAGGAGTTTATTTTCTGCCAAAATACCAGAAAGCAGCTATTGTGGCTATTAACCAGTTACCCATGACAGAGGATACACTATGGTTAAGGGTATTAGGAAAAGGTAGAACTCAAAATGAAGCTATCAGCGAAGTAGTTGAACTATCAAAAGAGAATGATAAATGGGATAGATTAATGGAAATTTTCGCATCTTGGCGGAAAAATTTAGAATTGAATAGTGATGTTAATGATGAAGAGGTAAAGGAGAGTTTATCACCAGCATATCTTAAACAACGGGAAGAATGGAAACAAGAGGGACTTGAAGAAGGAAGACAGGAAGGAAGACAGGAAGGAAGACAGGAAGGAAGTCTCTGACTGGGAATGAATTCTAGAAGGCTCTGCCTTCAATAATATTAGAGGCAGAGCCTCATCAACTGCATTCCTAGTCAGAGACTAGGAACGAGATGTGGTAAGGATTTGAGCTTAAGTTGACACCTATGAGCTTTTGCTTTACCCCTACCCGCCGAATCAAATAATTAAGCCGTGTTGAGTATAACCAGTTTTCTACATTAACAATTGCATAAAACCATTCACTGCATCATATTGATCTGCCATTCGAGAATAAAACTCTAGTGAACGCAAATCCAATTCTGGTAACAATTCACTCTTAGTTACTAAGTCATATCCTGTAGAACGCAAACAATAAACCGAAATTACACCATCTTGCCAAAACCAAACCTCTGATACTCCGACTCGACGATAAATTTCTAGGGTGTCAATTCCACCACTGGTGACTATTACCTCAATTGCCAAGTCTGGAACTGGTTTGCGTGTACCCAAACAATAAGACTCATCTGGTTCTTTGCGTGCGCCTAATTCTTTTGTCCCAATTGTCGTACTACCACGTCCATAAAAACGAATATTTTTCACCCGCATATAAATCTCCAAAAGCTGACCTAAAGTATTTTTAGGTTCTTCATGAGCATCAGATAAAGGAGATATAATTTCTAAACACCCATCTAAATAAGTTAATTGCGCTCCAGTTTCTGCCAAATCCCCATCTAATTTTTCCAGAGTTTCCCATGTTAGATTTGATAGCAAGGCTCCAACTGGATTTTTTTCAGATTGAGAAATTGTGACAACCATCTGATTCACCTTTTACGCCATTTTTATAATATCCTAATTGCCTATAAAACCTAAATAAATCAGGGTAATCGCTCATATTCATCGTATTACCAGACAAGGAACTTTTCATCAATTCAGAATTTTTGATAATTTCCTCTGCGATCGCCATAGTTTCAGCTACAATACCCACTATAGTGGCAATAGTGGTAATCATTGGCTCTTTTTTGATATCTTCTGAATCTACGGTATAGTTACCAGTTATACCTTTAGTAGCGAGTAAGCATAATGATTTGGCGATCGCTCAAAGTATTAAATCCTGACAATGATTATTCAGAGATAAGGCTGTATATAATCAGATTTCCAGAATAATTGACCGCAGATAACGCAGATCAAGACGGATGAATTAATTGGTTTCATAATTCTGTACAGGGTCTAATGTGAAGAATCATTTCTAGAACTGTTAACTTGATCTTTAATAGAGATAATTTAATCATTTTGATTCTATGGATTCCCCAAGACTAATATGTTTGTAAGTACCAAAATAAATCTTTCCCATTTACCTGTTTTCACTAAGTCGAAGATATATAAAAATATTACCCCTGTGATCTTCGGTTTGATATTATCAGGATTAATGCCCGGTATTGCTAAGGCAGAAACAGTAATGGAAAAGGTAGCACGGACAGGAGTATTAACTGCTGGTACGAGCAAAGACGCTTTACCATTTGCCTACTCCGACAGTCAAGGAAAATTGACTGGTTATTCTGTGGATATGCTAACTTTAATCCAACAGCAATTAGAGAAAGAATTAGGCAAAAAAATTACACTTAAATTAGTTGCAGTTACCCCAGCAGCAAGGATTCCCAAGATAATTAACCGACAAGTTGATATTGTCTGTGATGCCAGTAGTTTTACTTGGGAACGAGATAAAAAAGTTGATTTTTCTATTAGTTATGGTGTCACAGGGACGCAAGTTTTAATTAAGAAGGAAACCAATTTAGGTTCACCAGAATCCCTGATTAATAAGCGTGTGGGTGTGTTAGCTGGAACTACCAACGAACAAGCAATCAAGCAAATACAACCCCAAACCAAACTTGTATATTTTAAGACTAGACCGGAAGCATTTGCAGCTTTGGAACAGGGTAAAATTGACGCTTTTGCATCCGATAGCATTCTTTTAGAAGGATGGTTACAAACAGCAAAAAATCAAAATAGTTTTGCTATAGTCCCCCCTCGTCCCTATTCACGAGAAGGAATTGCTTGCATGATTCCTGAGAATAACTCTAAATTCCTTAATTCAGTGAACTATTCCCTCGTTAAATTTATGCAAGGATTTGTCAACGATAACCCTAAATATGTGGCAATTTTTGACCGTTGGTTTGGTTCTCAGGGTGCTGTATATCTCAATCGAGATTTACGTGATTTAGCCGTAGAAACCATGCAGTTAATGATCGAGTTTCATGAGGCAATTCCCCAGAAAGATTTGTAGGATTTAGTTATTAATTAGCATTTCCTCATCATATCGAGTATATTATAGCCCCATCCTCGCTTGCGGGGAGGGGGTTGGGGGTGGGGTTCTTGTACCTGACTGAATTAAAAACCGCCATATTCGTGATGACTAAGATTTGAACCTTAACAAGATTACGAAACACATAGATTTGTAAGGGTTGAGTAGTGCTCATTGGTGTTAACTTAAGTTAAAAATGGTTTATCTGTTGGTTTCTACACCCGCCAGAGAATAAATTCTCTGTCTCATAGCTCAAGTCCGTTAAAACGGACTCAGAAATTTTCCAAGTATTTAGTCATCTTCAGATGACTTTCGCTATTAGCAAGGAACTTGAGTTCCTTGCGGGATATAGGTTTTACGTAATTACTTATCAATAATTCTCAGGTTATAATTACTAGGATTTTTTAATTTTGCATAGGTGTATTCAGTAATTAATAGAGATACACCATAATTTTAAGTAGTGAGACAGAATTAATTACACAATGTTATTGAGTAAGCGTTGCGTGGCGTTAGCCATATGGAACGAAGTGAAATGAAGCAATTCCAAGAGTTGTGATTGCTTCCCTTCGCTCGCAATGACTGTAAATATTTTTGTCCAATTAAGTAGGTGAACAGAAAAATTTAAAGGTATATAACGGTATGTAAAGTTGTCTCAATGCGAGATTCTGATTGAGTTTCAGCCATTTTACAAAACGCAATACCCCTCATTTTTATTTTGTTCACCTACTTACTTATTTTCGCATATTTCGGTTGTCTCCCGTTTATTTACTGGTCATCATCTTGCAAAGTTTCAATTAACAAATTTACTTGCTGTTGTCGCTGCTGTAAAAAACTATCACATTCTTGTAAATACTCAACCGCAGTCGCAAATTCCGTAAATACATCGGCTAATTCTAATTCACCTCCCTCAATGCGAGTGATAATAGTTTCAATTTCTGCTATCTTAGCTTCATAACTTCCTCCATTTGCAGATATGGATTTAACCGAATTATTCCGTTTTACCATAAATTTTTCTACCTACCTCAATAAATTATGAATTTAACCAGTAATACAACAATTAGCAGTATCTATGAAGTCTGTATTGGTGTCCCAGATGCTATTTCCGCAATTCAATATTGGCAACAATTTGGTTATCGGATTGGAGAAATAGGAGAATTAACCGCAACTATAGCTTATCAACTATATCGGGTAAATTCACCTTTACAGTCAATTCGACTTTATCATCAAAGTGCAGATCATGGATTAATTCGGTTAATGATTTGGCAAAATCCTACATCTACAGGGTTAGGTGTGAGTTCCATGAAAACAAAAGGTAATCGTTGGAGTACTACCTTAACTACTGATATATTGGGCATTTTAAATCATGCGGAAGCAGCAAAATCAATTGGTGAAAACATTCTTTACACTCAAACTCACTGGGAAGTAATTTATAACAAAGATCAAAAAAGTCGTCCTTTTTTAGAACCGTTGGTGGGAGTACGCGAAATGCTATTACTTCAACCATTTAGTCGGCAAGTTTTATTTCAACGTTTTGGTTATGATGTGACTAATTATGGACAGATTAATGATCATGCACCTTTAAAAACTAGTCAGTTTACTCATGTAGGTATAGTTGTCCAAGATGATAGTAAGGAAATTCTCAAATTCTATGAAGAAGTTTTAGGTTTATTGCGTGTGCGTGATGGTGTAGAAACAACTTATGAATCATCTTTGGCAGGAAGAGATTTTTTTGCACTGAACCCAGGGGAAAAATTTATAGTTACAGCTTTTGATGATCCTTGTTCTTCTCAAACTGATTTTATGGCAGCGCGAAGTGGTAGACTTTATATTATTCGCTTTCCAGAAAATATGAAGTTGGCATCATGTTTTACAGATGCAAAACCGGGATGTTTAGGAATGTGCCTTTATACTTACAGAGTCAGGGAAATAGAGATTTATTGGCAAAGGGTGCGAGAAAGTGCCGCCCAACAAATTACGGAAATTATGATTAATGAGTTTGCAGAAAAGAGCTTTTCTTTTGTTGCTCCTGATGGTTATTTTTGGAATATATTGGAAAGTAAATAAATGATTACTCTAAGAAGATGTTTTAGAGGGTGTTTGAAAAGTTATGGTTGATGTATCAAATATTTTTTACCCCACCCTAACCCTCCCCTTGTAAAGGGGAGGGAACTGGATTTTTATTGTTTCCCCCCTTTACAAGGGGAAAGGGGGGTAGCAATGTGATGAAAATTACGGAATACCACTTTTCAAACATCCTCTTAAAAGTTTATGGCTATCGGCGATTAGAAATCGCTACTACACAAACCAAGTCCACCTTCGTGGACTAACACAAAATTAAGGTTCTTAACCCATGAAGATGGGTTTTGTCTGTGTAGCCGCGACTTCCAGTCCCCAAGGCAAGTAATAATATAATGGTGCGTTACGCTGTCGCTAACACACCCTACGAATCTAATCAGATTTTCTCATTTTGTTAATTTCTGCTTGTAATTTTTCAATTTCTTTTCTGAGTTTTTCTGCTTCATGATCTGGTGTTTCTGATGTAACATCTACGGAACCGTCAGTAGAACGTTGATAATTGCCTTTTTTGATTTGCTGATATTCTTCTGATACTGCCCAACTGCGTAAGTAGTGCAAGCGCTCTACGGGGAAAGGGTGACTCAGCATCATTCCTTGTGCGCCATTGTATAACAGAAATTTATATACTTGATTCAGCCCATCATCATCTAGTGCTTGATATTTTTCTGACTGCTGAATAAATTCTTGTAAACTACATTCATGGGCGTATTTATGACTACCTCCAGAGAGTTTCATCATAGATGACATGACTGGGTTTAAATCGTCCATGACTAATAAAGCCGCTCTATCTGCGGATAGTTCAGCTTTGCGTCGCCACTCAAAAAAGGCATAAATCAAGGCTTGACTGACAAAATTACCTAAACCGAAGGTTAATTCACCAATGACGGAAGCGGCATTCATCGCCCACATCGCCATTTGAATTAAAATAGTATGACCACATTTAATATGTCCCAGTTCATGAGCTAAGACCGTCCGTAGTTCGGCTTCATTAAGTAAATCTAGTAACCCAGTGTTAACGACAATATAAGGGTGTTCTTGTCCTAAAGCATAACTATTAACTTGGGCGTTTTGAGCTATAAACAAGCCCGGTTCGCCGCTAATGTCCAAATCTCGGACACATTCCCGGAATATCTGGTAAATAGTAGAATATTGGCGGGGTCCGACTTCAATGGAGTTACCCATTAAGTAGACAAGTTGGGGTCGTTCATAAACAAATTCTACAAATTTACGGGCGATTAAATCAAAGCCGGGTAAACTGCGTAAAGCTTGTTCTGCTTGACTATCTAATGGATGTCTGAAGGCTTCGCTGGAAATTCCTGGATAAGTTGGCATAATTTAGGAGAATGGGTAAATAAATGGTCATTGGTCATTGGTCATTGGTAAAGATAAAATAACGAACAACTGACAACTGACAACGAACAACTGACAACGAACAACTGACAACTGACAACGAAAAAACTTGTTATGGAATTAAAAGCGCGTGATTGAGGCTGAAGTTCATTTATCATTACATAACTTCTTGCGATCGCAAGCAGGTTTCCCTTCCTGGCATCATCATTTGACAATGGCTAGGTTGGTAGCACGTGCTTTGCGATTAGGACGTAGTGCTTTAATCCAGGTAGGGGCAGTTTGTGGGCATCAAGGACGATATCGCACCAGTTTTATCGCTTCTGCTTTAATGTGGCACGGTTCTGTAATTATTGTCGCTTCGGAAACTGTCCAGCAACGGTTGTTAAAGGTAGAAATTCCCCGACTCCAGCAGTGGCTACCAGCGAATAAACCTATTAGAACCGGTGACTTTTGGCCAAGTCCTGATTTTCAGGGTTTACTGTTGACTTCTCCTGAAGCTTGGTTAAAGGGACAATTTGCTGATAACAATCCATTTCCTGGGAATATTCCCACAATTATTGATGGCGTTGACGATTTAGAGGATTGGGTGCGTTCTAGGCTTACCCAAAGCATTGAAACCCATGATTGGGATCAATTAATGCTGGCTTATCCTTATGAAGCGGATTTAATTCGGGAAGTTAGGGTGGAACTAACATATAAATTATTTCAGCACCCCGAAAATCCCTATCACTGTTATCTGATTTCTCAGCCAGAAATTGATATTTTACAAGATTTATATTTAGCTTTAGATAAAAATCATCTTCCCGATGCTTGGCGAAAATTTTGGCAACAATTCCCCAATTTGGAAGATTCTTCTTCTCCTACTTTATTTTGGGCGACAATTTCCCGTCGTCAAGGATTATTTTCTTTACATTATGCTCCCCTGGAATTGGGTAAAATCCTCGCCCCAATTTGGCAACGTCAACCTGTAGTATTAATTGGTAGCGCCTTAGAACCGGAAACGGAAGCACCTCTTTTCCGTCAACGCTTGGGTTTAGAAGATGTTACTTGCTTGAAATTTGCTGCCGATAGTCAAGGGGAAGCAATTCAACTTTATGTTCCCTATAAGTTACCTTTACCAAATACACCGGAATTTCAACCAGCTTTAATTCATCAAGTTCGCACATTGGTATGTTTGAGTGCAACTGCACCAGGAATGACGGTAATATTAATTGGAGATGTACCACTAAAAGCCAGAGTGGGAGCAATTTTGGCTTCGGAATTTGGTTCACGGGTACAAGTGGAAAAAACTTGTTTAGATGAAAATGGGATTTTGATTACTGGTTGGGAATTTTGGCGGGAAAATCAAAGTGTTTTACCATCACCCAGATTGTTAATTATTGCAACTTTACCTTTACCATCCTTGGAAAATCCTTTGGTAGCTGGTAGAGTAGCTCATTATAAGCGATCGCACCAAGACTGGTTTCGGCTATACTTGCTGCCCACAGCCATGAATGAATTACAAAGAGCGATCGCACCCGTCCGCGAAAATCAAGGTATAGTAGCATTACTCGACAGTCGTGTCGTTAACCGCAGCTACGGCGTACAAATCCTTTCCTCCCTTAGTCCCCTAGCCCGTTTGAACTATCTTGATCCTAGTCTGTTTTCTACCAATAATGAAGATGATTCTAGTTAATTAATTTCCCTGCCGAATTTCTATTAGAATTTAAAATAAACTCAAAAACAAACTAAATTATCGAATTATGGGTGAAGCAAAACGCCGTAAAAACTCACTCGGAGAAGACTACGGACAAGACACTACAAAAATATTACCTTGGGTTCCCATCACAAAAACCCAAGCCTCACAATTTGTCGCTATTACCACTCGTGGTGCATGGATTGGTATTGGATCTATGGTTGTTGCTTGGGTAATCATCCGCTTTATCGGTCCTGCTTTCGGTTGGTGGGAAATTGTTGGGTAATTGGTAATTGGTAATTGGTAATTGGTCATTGGTCATTGGGAAGAAATATTCCCCCTACTTCCCCTACCTCCCCTACCTCCCCTACCTCCCCTACCTCCCCTACCTCTCTACCTCCCGAACTCCTGACTCCTGAACTCCTAAAAAACAATGCTCTTACATTTAAGCACTTGGCCGGAAGTTGAAACTTATTTACAAAAATCTCAGGGAATTATTTTACCCATTGGTTCAACAGAACAACATGGACCAACAGGATTAATTGGGACTGATGCAATTTGTGCAGAATCTATATCAAAGGGTGTCGGTGAAGCAACTCAAGCAATGGTAGCGCCAACAATTAATGTCGGTATGGCATTACATCATACAGCCTTTCCTGGAACAATTAGTTTACGTCCTAGCACTTTAATTTTAGTAATAAAAGATTATTTAACCTGTTTAGTCAAAGCTGGTTTTACCAAATTCTATTTTATTAATGGACATGGGGGAAATATCGCCACCCTCAAAGCTGCTTTTTCGGAAACTTACGCTCATTTAGAAGATTTACAAATTCCCAATTCCGCAAAAGTGCAATGTCAAATTGCTAATTGGTTTATGGGTAGTTCCGTTTACAAACTTGCCAAAGAATTATATGGTAATCAAGAGGGTTCTCACGCTACCCCCAGTGAAGTAGCTGTTACCCAATATATTTATCCAGAAGCAATTAAAAAAGCTTTTCTTGCTCCAGAAGTTGCGGGTGGACATACAATTTATAGTGCTGTTGATTTTCGGTTACGTTATCCAGATGGTCGTATGGGTTCAAATCCAGATTTAGCGACCCCAGAACACGGTAAGCAGTTTTATGATTTGTCTGTGGAAGAATTAAGTAAAGGGTATTTGGAGTTTATGAAGGGGGAATAAATGAAAGTCACTCAAACTATTGGCTGTACAAGTTAAAATGGCTCTTGCGTCTCTTTTATGGTGATTGAGAATTGATGATAACAAAACCCTTACGGGACAAGGGTTATAAACAATTATTTCCATATTTTCAATGAAATGCCTACACAATATGGCTTTCAATGATTTTGAACCAGGTTTTTCATAAAAATAACCGAAGAACCGTTAAAATCAAAGTTTAATGCACGTTATCAGCCGAAAAAAGCTCAGAGAATATTGTCAAGAACACGCAGACTGTTGTGAAGCTCTTGATGACTGGTATTTTACTGTTAGTAAAGCTAATTGGGGTAATTTAGTGGAGGTACAGTCTGTTTATCCCAAGGCTGAGTCTGTTGGTAATTTGACAGTTTTCAATATTAAAGGCAATAAATACCGTTTAATTGCTAGTATTAATTATGAGAACCAGGTCATCTATATTAAATATGTCTTAACTCATGCAGAATATGACAAAGACTACTGGAAAAATGACCCTTACTTTTGATTCAGAAGTTTACAGCAAATTACTTTCTCAGTCTCAACCGCGAGTTATTAAAACTGAGGAAGAAAATGATCGACTTTTAGCAGTTGTGGAAGATTTACTTTCTCGTTCTCGTCTGACAGCAGAAGAAAATGCTTTGTTGGAGTTATTGGTAAGGCTAATTGAAGATTTTGAAAGTCAGCATTATCAGCTAAATATTTCTACCCCTCGTTCGAGAATTTTGCATTTATTGGAAGCACGGGATTTAGAAATAGGTGATTTAGTTCCTGTTTTGGGTTCGAGTGAATTGGTTTCTCTGATGATGAATGGTGAGGTGGGAGTGACGCGAGAACAAGCTGAGATATTAGGGAAGTTTTTTCATGTTGATACAAGCTTGTTTGTTGGAGAATGAACCTATTTTTCTTTGTCGTGTTTCAATTTTATGTGGACTTAAATTCTAAGCAGACTAGTTAATTGATTACATAGATTACATAAACCTTATAGCCTAGATGAGAAGTTTCCTATAAAGTGTTTTGATTGCCAAACTGCTGTGTTGATATTGGAGCATTATTGGTAATATGAAAGATTTGGGCTACAAAGTGTTCAGTGTCTTGATCTGGCTTGGTAATTGCTGCCTCTATTTCAAGGACACCTTGATGAAGAATGTTGATAGAAATCAATTCACTACTTTGGTAGAGTGGAGAAAGAAATTTAACTAAACCCTCATTTTGTAAATATTTTAATATATTTATAACTTCCTCAATAGATATACCTGTTGCTTTTCCAATATCTTTTGCTGTTGTTACTTTGTCCGCTTCCCCATTCGTTTCTTGATAAATAAATCTAAGTACATCAAAACGATTTTTTTGTTTTTGTAAAACAAGCTGATAATCATTCATGGGAACTAATTTCCTATCTCAAGCACTAACCCAATCCTGGAAGATTTATATTAAGCCTATCTGCAATAGCAGTCACAGCATTAGCAAAGGTAACAATATCTTTTGTAACGCTCCAAAGTCCAAATAATGCAGCCTTGAGTTTAGAAGAAGGTTTAGGGGCGATAACTTCTTCTTCAATAGTTGCTAGACAACCAACAGCAATCTCCTGATTATCCAAGGGAATATCATTCACTGATTTCTTCAAATCCTCAATAATCTGTAAGATATCTGTAACATCAATTCCAATATTTTGATTGATTTGAGCAGTGTTGTAATTGCCAAATTGTTGAGAGCCAATAGGAGCTTTATTTGTTATCTGGAAGGTTTGAGAACTGGATTTAGAATTAATTCTCTCATCTAAGGAAATCTGTCCTTTAATAACCATGTGTCCTCTTGGAGTAACTGACTTAGCTAAATAAAAATCACCTGTTGAAGTTGAGTCAGAAAGGAGATTGATAAAACCACCTTCACTGAGTTCATCTAAATGAAAGCGAACTTCCTGGAGGTCTTTACCTAATTTTTCTACAATTTGTCGGTCACTGATTTCTTTTTTAGCAGAAAAAATTAGGTGCAAAATCTGACGTTGAGTTTCCTGCATAGTGCATTTCTGGATATATCGGCGATTAGCTGGACTTATTTGGCGTGAAAATTTCATTTTACCTACATATAGACATAATAACCCAAGTCTAAAAATAATTATAGCTTTTTTTACTACGGAAACCTGTACTATCTCTGAGTCTTACAGTTCCAATTAATCCAAAAACTCTCTCCTGTAAATCCTTAAATCCTGCAAATCCTGATTCAGACAATTTTTCACCATTAAAATTAGCATTTACTAGATGATAGAATAAGTGTGCGATTCCTACGGAGTGCTTCGCTATCGCTCTTTGAAATCCCGGAGTTTTTTAAATGGTTTCTACAGAACTACTCAACAGCCTACACACTCTCAGTCGTGCAGATAAACTGTACATTATGCAGGTTTTGATATCTGAACTAGCGCAAGAAGAAACTAACTTAATTAAACCTGATCAATCTTATCCAATTTGGTCGCCTTATGATGCTTTCGACGCTGCAAATACTATGTTAGAAGTCTTACAAGCAGCTAAATCTCAAAATAATGACTAATCCTGAAAGATATCCTTTTATTACTGTTAATCCTGAGTTAGGTGAAGCTGGGTTTCGTCCACATCTTCCGCTCAGACTAACCTATCAAAAACGCTCAATACAAACTTCTGCTTTACTGGATACAGGTGCAATGGTAAATGTATTACCTTATCCAGTGGGTATTGAACTTGGGTGTATTTGGGAGCAACAAACAACGGCTTTAAGCTTAACAGGAAACTTAGCTCAGTATGAAGCTCGTGCAGTGGTTATTAATACTATAGTTGGACAATTTGAACCTGTACAACTTGTGTTTGCTTGGACAAAAGCTACTAATGTTCCCCTACTTCTAGGACAAGTAAACTTTTTTATGGAATTTGATATTTGCTTTCATCGGTCACAGTTATATTTTGAGATTAACCCGAAACAAAAAGTTTTAGAGTAAAAAACATGGCTAATTGAGGATTTTGAAGATCAGCATTATCAGCTAATCCTGTAAATGCTGATTTTTGATTATCACTACTTGAATAGTCAATAATTTGGGAAATAATTATTTTGATAAATAGAAGTCTTATATATATGGGCGCACACTTTCCCACCCATACAATAAGCATACCCAAAACTCGGAACACTGTCAAGCCCCCTAGCTGAAATCACCAAAACTCGTTGAATTATTGATAAAATTCTCAATAATAATGAGAATAGACCCATTGTAATTGAGAAAGGCCTTTTTTACTCAAGACTAAAATATCCCCGACTTCTCTAAGAAGTCGGGGATATAAACCGTAAGCTTAATCAACACTTAAATAAATCTGAACTATAGACAATAGTATCTTAACTTTCGACTGATATTCTCAATTCCATTATCTGCAATTTCCTGTCACCAGATTATCTTTGTGTAAGCTAAATCTGCATAAAAAATATGGTACTTACTACAGTCCGCTTTTCCCAATTTAATGCTTCTCTAAACCGCAACACTGATGGTCAGTTGGTAACTGACTTATCTACCCCTAACAACGCTCAAGCAAAAACAGTTGCTGAAATTATTCAACGCAACAACCCAGATGTATTACTAATTAATGAATTTGACTATTCCCCCGCAGCAGTAAATCTTTTTAGAGAAAATTATCTGCAAATCAGTCAAAATGGGGCGACACCAGTTAACTATTCCTACTCTTATATTGCTCCTTCTAATACTGGGATTGCTTCCGGTTTTGACTTAAATAATAATGGTACAACAGTCACAACTCCAGGCGTAAGCGGGTACGGTGATGATGCCTTTGGCTTTGGGAACTTCCCTGGTCAGTATGGAATGTTGTTGCTTTCTAAATATCCTATTGATACAGCCAACATTCGCACCTTCCAAAATTTCTTGTGGAAGGATATGCCAGGAAACTTATTAACAAATGACCCAACTGTAGATAATCCTGCAACTTCAGTAAATGAGAACTTAAACGGTTTTTATTCACCTGAAGAAATTAACGTTCTTCGCTTATCTTCTAAAAGTCATTGGGATGTACCAATTACAGTAAATGGGGAAACAGTTCATGTTCTTGTGAGTCACCCCACACCACCTACCTTTGACGGAACTGAAGACCGCAACGGTAAGCGTAATAGTGATGAAATTCGTTTTTGGGCAGATTACATTACCCCAGGCAAAGGTGATTATATCTATGATGATGGGGGTAAAAAAGGTAATCTTGTCGCTGGTTCAAGCTTTGTCATCATGGGTGATCAAAATGCTGACCCCTTAGATGGTGACAGTTATAACAATGCCATTCGCCAACTGTTACTAAATCCCAGTATCAATACAAATGTTATCCCCACCAGTTTAGGCGCTCCTCAACAGGCAACTTTACAAGGTCAGGCAAATAACAATCATAAAGGTAATCCTGCTTTCGACACCGCAGACTTTGCTGATACTGCACCGGGAAATCTGCGAACAGACTATGTACTTCCCTCCTCTGACTTACAAATTAGTAAATCAGAAGTGTATTGGCCTAGCAATACTGACCCAAATTTCCCATTAGTAGGAACTTTTAATGCTAGTCTTCCTGGTGGTTTCCCTAGTTCTGACCATCGCTTAGTATATGCAGATGTGCAAGTTGGTGAGACAGAACCTGGAAAAACTGCTGTTAGCGCTGGATTCAAGGGACAAACTATTTTCAATACAGGCTTTATTCCCTCTGGTGCAGCCGGAACAGTAAATGGTCAACAAGTTGCGTTGGGTGGATTGTCCGGTGTAACTTACGATGCGGTAAATAATCGCTATTATGCCATTTCCGACGATCGCTCATCCAATGCCCGTTTTTATACCTTCACTCTTGACCCTGTTACTAATACGGTAACTTTTACCAATGTTGTCCAACTCAAGGATATTAATGGTAATCCTTTTGCAGCTAATAGCTTAGATCCAGAAGGTATTGCTTTAACTAGCAATGGGACAGTTTTAATCTCCTCAGAAGGAGAAGTTAGACCAGATTTAGGTGCAAGTCGCGTCACCAATCCTTTCATTAAAGAGTTTAATCTGACTACAGGACAGGAAATTCGTTCTTTAGCAGTACCCAAGAAATTCCTCCCAGTTGTCCAAGATACTAACAACAATAATGTTGTTGATACGGGTGATACTCAAACTTCAGGGGTGCGTAACAACTTAGCCTTTGAAAGTTTAACCATTACACCTGACCAAAAAACCCTATTCACAGCTACAGAAAGCGCCCTATTTCAAGATGGTGCAATTTCTACAACTACCACCAGCAGCCGTTCTCGGATTATTCAATATAATTTGGTGACAGGACAACCAGAGAAAGAATATCTGTATATTACTGACCCCATTGCTAAAGCCCCTACAGGTGGAACTGCGGCTGATAATGGTTTGGTAGATTTATTAGCAATTGATAATCGTGGCACTTTGTTGGCGTTGGAGCGCTCCTTTGCTGTCGGACAAGGAAACACGATCAAAATCTATGAAATTACCCTCCAAGGGGCAACAGACATCAATACAGTTGATTCTTTGAGTAGCCTGACTGCATCTCAACTAGCTGCTATCCAACCTACTCAAAAACGGCTAATTTTGAATTTAGATACCCTGAGTTTGCCTAATAGTGACGGCAATCATCCCACAGGTACAGATAATATTGAAGGTCTGGCATTTGGTCCCAAATTGGCAGATGGTACACAATCCATTGTTTTGGTGAGTGATAACAACTTTGGTGCTACCCAATTTACCCAAATCCTCACCTTGAGTGCAGATTTAGTTCCCACTGCTACTCCCATTCTAGAAACCCGTCCGGCGCTTTTAGATGATGACAGTTTACCATTTAGTCAAAGAGCCGATGCAGATGATCCTGCAATTTATGTCAATGGTACAGATTCTAGCAAAAGCCTAGTTTTAACCAGTGTCAAAAATGGCGGTTTGCGAATTTATGATTTAGCTGGAAACCTGTTGCAAACCATTAATCCTAGTAATCCAGATATTCGCTACAACAACATTGACTTGCAATATGGATTTACCTTGGGTGGTCAGAAAGTTGATATTGCTGTAGCGAGCGATCGCAATAATGATAAACTAGCAATCTTCAAAATTAACCCCAACAGTGCTAATGGTAATTATTTAGAAAACATTACCGATAGCAGTGCCGCCACAATTTTCCAAAGTGTACCTTTTGCACCCAGTTATTCTGCATCTAGTAAGAGTTCCTATGGCTTAGGACTCTACCGCAGCCCAATTACCAACGATTATTACGTCTTCACCAGCCGTCGTCAAACTGGAGATGTAGTCCAACTCAAATTAGTAGACAAAGGCAACGGTAAAATCGGTTATGAGGTAGTTCGTAGCTTCACCATTCCCTCACCAACCACAGCCGGTGCTTCAGCCCAAACTGAAGGCATGGTAGCAGACCAAGAAACAGGATTTCTGTACATTGGTCAAGAAGATGTGGGGATTTGGAAATTTGACGCTGAACCCAATGGTGGTTCAACAGGTAAATTAATTGAGAAAGTCAAAGCTGAGGGAGGCAAAAACCTCACCAATGATGTTGAAGGCTTGACAATTTATTACGGTAAAAACGGTACAGGCTACCTGTTAGCATCCAGTCAAGGCGATAACACCTTTGCAGCATATACCCGTGAAGGCAACAACGACTTTTTAGGCAGATTTGCAGTTGGTAACAATGGCGGAATTGACAGCGTTCAAGAATCCGACGGTGCGGATGTTATTAATCTGCCCTTGGGTCCCAATTTCCCTTATGGTGTATTTATCACCCAAGACGGTGCAAATGACCCCGCCACCATTGTTAGTGGGGAGAATATCAGCAGCAACTTTAAGTTAGTACCTTGGGAAAATATTGCTAATGCTTTACCCAACCCCCTGAAAATAGACACCACAAGTTACGACCCTCGTAACCCCGTCCCCCAACCACGACTAACTAACTACGAATTTACCAACCTCCCCAAATTAGGAACAACTACCAAAGGTCAAGATATCTTCTTAGGTGGTTTCTCAGGGTTGTATTTCCAAGGTATTGCGGTAAATGGTAATCTCCAATTTGTGACTCACACCGACAGAGGACCAAATGGCGACCCCACCGGTGCTAATCGTCCCTTCTATTTACCCGATTTTCAACCAGAAATAGTCAGTTTTGAGCTTAACAGACAAACAGGTGCGATCGCCATCACCAAGAGAACAGGACTATTTGAAAAAGATGGAACAACCCCATTAACCGGACTTCCCAACCTACAAGCAGGGGCAAATGGTACAGCATACACCGATGAAATTGCTGTTAATTTGGATGGTCAAGTCATAGCCAATAAAGCGTTAGGGGCTGATGTTGAAGGCATTGTTATTGCCCCAAATGGCGATTATTGGCTGGTAGATGAATACCGTCCCGCCATTTATAACTTCGATGTGAATGGTAAATTACTTAACCGTTATATTCCCCAAGGGACAGCCACAGCCCTCGAACCAGACGCAGCAGCAGGAACTTTTGGCACAGAGGTATTACCCGCAGTTTATGGTCAACGTCGCAACAATCGCGGTTTTGAAGCCGTAGCTTTAGAAGGTAGTAAACTTTACGCCTTTATTCAAAGTGCCATTGATAACCCAGATAATGCCAATGATACAACATCCAGAAATTCCCGTAATTTGAGAATTTTGGAATTTGACATTATTTCCAAACAAGTCACTGGTGAATATCTCTATTTACTTGACAATATCACTGCTGCTGGTAACGCCAGAACCGATAAATTAGGTGATGCAGTTTCCTTGGGTAATGGTAAATTTGCCGTTGTGGAACGGGATGATTTAGGAACAAATGCCTCCAACAAATTGATTTATCAAATTAATTTAACGGGTGCTACCAACATCAATAATCCTGCTAATTTCACCTTACCTGCTGGTAAAACCATTGAACAACTCACACCAGCCGAATTAACCACTGCTAAAATTACCCCAGTTAGCAAAAGTTTAATTGCCAATGCTGCCCAACTTGGTTATACAGGTGTGGAAAAATTAGAAGGTTTAGCATTAGTTTCACCCAACACCCTAGCATTAATTAACGACAACGACTTTAACGTTTCTGGTAATACCCCGAACGAAAAATTAGGGATTTTAGAACTACCCTATAACTTGACAACTCCTCAACCCAAACCATCTTTAAATATCTTGTTGGTGAATGATGATGGTTATCAAGCTAAGGGAATTAATGTTCTTTACGACAAACTAGTTGCTGCTGGTCATAAAGTCACCCTAGTTGCACCAAAAACCCAACAAAGTGGCCAAGGTACAGCCATTGATACCGATAAAGTTTTCCAACCCATTGAGGTGGTTAACTACGCAGCCAATAAATGGTATGTAGATGGTAAACCAGTTATTGCCACTTGGACAGGATTGGATTTTGTTGTTAAACAAAGACCAGATTTAGTAATTTCTGGAATTAATGAAGGGGAAAACCTGGGGTTAGAAGGAATTATTTCTGGTACACTCAGCGCTGCGGTTTCTGCTGTACATCAAGGTGTGCCGTCCATTGCCGTTAGTGCCGGCATAATTTTATCAGAACGTGCCGCTGGTTATCCCAGCACTGATAAAGCCTATCAAGTGGGCGCTAATTACGTCGTTGATTTAATTTCCCAATTACAGGCAAAACAAGGCAGTCAACCCCAATTATTACCCGACGGTATTGGTTTAAATGTCAATATTCCTGCTGATAACCCAATCACAGGTATTGCTTTCACAGAGTTTGATTTAGCAGGTAGTTTTGATTTTAAATTTGGTCAATTACCAGCGAATTTTGGTACAGGTCAAGGCATCCTTTATAGTCAAAATTCTCTTCCTGCTGGTGCAACTCCCAAACCCACGTCTGAGGGAGAACAGTTTTTAGCTGATAAAATTACCGTCACAGCCTTTGATGGTGATTGGGGAACAACCGCAAGTCAGCGTCAAGCATTAGCACCACGTTTACCTTCAAGCGTACCCAATTTAGTTAACCCCATTGCTACTGCCAGCAAATCCTTAAATATTCTGTTGGTAAATGATGATGGCTACCAAGCTAAGGGCATAGATGTTATCTATAATGCCTTAGTTGCAGCCGGTCATAACGTCATCCTAGTTGCACCAAAAACCCAACAAAGCGGTAAAGGAACTTCCATTAATACCGATAAAATCTTCCAAAATATGGAAGTTGTCGAATTTGATGGGGCGAAAAATAAATGGTACGTTGACGGTACACCAGTTGTTGCCACTTGGGCAGGTTTAGATTATATTTTGCCCAGTCAAGAGAACTTAGCCAAACCCGACTTAGTAATTTCTGGGATTAATGAAGGGGAAAACGTTGGTTTTGATGCTATTTCCTCCGGGACACTGAGTGCGGCAGTTACAGCCTTACAAAATGGGATTCCAGCGATCGCAGTTAGTGCTGGTATCAATTTAGCAGAGTTCCAACAGGGCAACAGATCCAGCACCGAAAAGGCTTATGATGTGGCTGCTAGAATGGTTGTAGATACCATTAACAAGCTTCTCACCACCCAAGGTACTAACCCAGATTTATTACCCAAGGGTGTCGGTTTAAACATCAACGTTCCCGCCTACAACCCCGATAATGCCAGTCTCAAAACCTTAACAGGTGTAGCATTAACCAAATTTGACGAAACCACCAGCCTCAACTTCAATGTTGCTAAAAACCAAAATGGTGTAGCCAGCATTCTCTTAGGTTCACCCACAATTACAGGTGATATAGAATCAGAAGGTGGTAAATTCCTGGAACGCAACATCACCATTACACCCATAGATGGTAACTGGAGTGCCAGTGCGTCCAGTCTTCAAAAAGTAGCGAGTGATGCCGCACCTTTACCTGTGAATGGGATTGCCAGTGGAGATACAACCCAAACCTCAACAGTTTTGTGGGCGCGGAGTATCTTCCCAGGTGCAGTTAAATTTGAGTATTCCACCAACTCTAACTTCAGTACCATTGCGGGGACACAAACAGCCAATGTCATTGATGTTAATCTACCTGTGAAGGTGGCAGTTAGTGGACTGACTCCCAACACCAACTACTTCTACCGGGTTACAGATACCACCGGGGCAACCAGCATTGGTAAATTTAGCACAGCCGCTACCATTGGTAACAAAACTGGCTTGAAATTCGGTGTTACTGGAGATTGGCGTGGTGAACTTGCCCCCTATCCAGCCGTTAGCAATGCTGATGATGCCAACCTGAAATTCTTCGTTGAATTGGGTGATACTATCTATGCTGATGTGGCTTCACCTGCCGTCAAAAACCCTGATGGTACAGAGAAAAAGCAAGTTATTACTGTAGATGAATATCGTGCCAAACAAGCAGAAGTTTACAGCCAAAAATACGGTGAAAACACCCTGGGCGATTTACGGGCTGCTACTTCCATCTTGGCAACTGTTGATGACCATGAAGTAGTTAATGACTTCCAAGGTGGAAAAGATTTAGCCACAGCCTCCAGCGCAGATAAAACTCTATTTGGGGCAACTTCTGGCTTAGTTAACGATTCCCCACTGTACGAAACCGGTTTCCAAGCCTTCCAAGAATACAACCCCATTAGTGACCAATTCTATGGCGCAACAGGGGATACTCGCACGGCGGGAGAACGCAAACTTTATCGTTACAATACCTTTGGTAGTGATGCAGCCACCTTCGTTCTTGATGCCCGTTCCTTCCGTGACCCAGGCTTAACAGATGTTGCTAATATTAGTGATGCCACTCAGGTGACAAAATTCCTGACTGATTCCTTTAATCCTAACCGGACAATGTTAGGAAAAGTCCAGTTGGATGACCTCAAACGCGACTTAATCCAAGCGCAAAAAGATGGCATCACCTGGAAGTTTATCATGTTGTCACAGCCTATTCAGAATTTGGGAGTGGCGATCGCTGCCGATAGATATGAAGGCTATGCGGCAGAAAGAACAGAAATTCTCAAATTCATCAACGACAGCAAAATCAGTAACGCTGTCTTTGTCACCGCAGACTTTCACGGCACATTAGTCAACAATCTCACCTACCAATTAGCACCAGGACAAGCACAAATCCCCACCAGGGCGTTTGAAATTATTACCGGTTCTGTGGCTTATGATGCTCCTTTTGGACCAACAGTGGGTAATTTCTTCCTCACTCCTGAACAAAAGGCATTTTACAATTCTCTACCTGTGGCTAATGACGGTGACAGCACAGTTAATGATAGAGACGATTTCATCAAACAAGTCGTTAACGGTGGCATCAATGCTTTAGGTTATGACCCCGTTGGCTTGAATAACAATCTGGCTGTAGCTAACGGTTTGATTGATGCTAACTTGTTGCAAGGTGACTATGTTGCCACTCATACCTACGGCTGGACAGAGTTTAACATTGACCAAGCCACTCAAAAGTTGACTGTCACCACCTACGGCATTGACCCTTACACCCGTCAGGAACTAGAAGCAAATCCCGTAGCTATATCTAGTCGTCAGCCGAAAATTGTCAGCCAGTTTGAAGTCAAACCTAATAACTTTGTAGATTTAGAGTTGAGTCAAACTGCAAATGTCACAAACGCAGTTATCGGAGACCAAGTAACATTCACCTTAACCCTTTCTAATAAAGGTTCTCTACTGGCTAATGGCATTAAAGTCACAGATTTGTTACCACAACCATTTACTCTCATCTCTGCAACACCGGAACAGGGAACTTACAACAGTCAAACCGGTGTGTGGGATGTGGGAGAAATTGCTGGTAATGTTACCCGCACCCTAAAACTCACAGCCAAAGTGACTCAAAGTGGGGCATTAACCAATAAAGCCGAAATTACCGCCCAAAATCAACCTGACTTTGATTCTGGTGCTGGTAACAACAACGCCCAAGAAGATGATCAAAGTTCAACTACCCTAAATATTACTTCTCCTATGGTGACACTCAAAGGTTTTGCTTCTCTACCTGCTGATACCTTCGCAGCAGGTCCTGCTTCAGGTGCAGCCGTAACCAATCCTACCAATGGACGCACTACCCCCTTCCCTGGTCAACCAGTGCAAGGATTCAGTGGTGTGCAGTTTGCCCCCAATAGTGGTGGTTCTGTATTTTGGTTCTTAGCAGATAACGGTTTTGGCGCAAAAAATAACAGTGCTGATTTCCTCCTGCGACTTTACCAAGTTGACCCCAATTTTGCGGGTACAGAAAACGCTAATGGTTCTGTAGCGGTTCAAAACTTCATTCAACTCTCTGACCCCAATAAATTAATCCCCTTTGATATTGTCAATAAAAACACAGCCAAACGGGAACTGACCGGGGCTGACTTTGATGTAGAGTCCTTTGTGATTGATGCTAAAGGCGATATTTGGGTCGGTGATGAATTTGGAACTTACTTACTACATTTCAATAGCAATGGTGTATTACTAGATGCCCCCTTCCCTACTCCTAACCCCGTTAAACTAAATACCCTCAACGGTCAAGCACCAATTGTGATCGGACATCGTGGCGCTAGTGGTGAACTGCCAGAACATACCATAGAAGCCTACCGCTTGGCGATTTTACGCGGTGCAGACTTCATTGAACCAGATTTGGTATCCACTAAAGATGGGGTCTTAATTGCCCGTCATGAACCAAATCTCATCAATACTACTGATGTAGCTAGTCGTGCTGAATTTGCTAGTCGGAAAAAGACGGTGTTGGTAGATGGTGTGGCTGAAGAAGGTTTCTTTGCTTCCGACTTTACCTTGGCAGAAATTAAAACTCTGCGCGCTGTCATGCCTCAAGGTTTCCGAGATCAGGTATACAACGGTCTTCTCCAAGTTCCTACCCTGGGCGAAATTATTGATTTGGTGAAAGAGGTTGAGGTACAAACTGGTAAGAAAATCGGTATTTATCCTGAAACCAAACACCCCACCTATCACGATAATTTGGGCTTGTCACTGGAAGAAAAACTGATTGACACCCTCAAAGCGAAAGGATTTACTGATCCCAAACGGATTTTCATTCAGTCCTTTGAAGTCAGCAATCTCAAGGATTTAAACAATACCATCATGCCGGCTGCTGGTGTGAATCTTCCTTTGGTACAATTGCTTGATGCCTACGATGTCGCCAACGATGGCACACTGTTGTATCAAGATGTTTACGCTCGTCCTTATGATTTCACTGTTAAGGGAGATACTCGCACCTATGGAGATCTACAAACTCCTGCTGGTTTGAAAGAAATTGCTACCTACGCCGATGGTATTGGGCCTTGGAAACGCCAGATTGTTTCGGTGAAGACTGTAGACAATAACAATGATGGTCAACCAGATGATCTCAATAACGATGGTGTGATTAACGATGCAGATAAAGTTACCCTAGCACCCACCAGCTTGGTTAGTGATGCCCACAAAGAGGGTTTGCTTGTCCATCCTTACACTTTCCGCAACGAAAGCCGTTCTCTGGCATCAAATTATAATAACAACCCTGAATTAGAGTATCGTCAATTCATTAGTTTGGGTGTAGATGGTTACTTTACTGACTTCCCAGGGACAGGAGACTTAGTTCGGGATCAAATTACGGCGAATCAAGTCCGATCGCCCCAAAATCCCACTGTGCTTTCTACTCCTAAATTTGATACCCTCACAGGTAAAGCCCCCATCGTCATCGGCCACCGGGGTGCAAGTGGTGAACGTCCAGAACATACAATAGAAGCCTACAAATTAGCGATCGCTCAAGGTGCAGATTTCGTTGAACCGGATTTAGTGGTAACAAAAGATGGTGTCTTAATTGCCCGTCACGAACCCATGTTAGCAGTCGGTGTTCTCAATACTGACGGCACAATTCAACGGGATGCCAATGGTAAGCCAGTTATCAATACTACCGACACAAGCACGGATGTTTACTTACGTGATAAATTTAGCGATCGCCTAAAAATCAAAAATTTAGATGGTCGCAATGTCGCCGGTTGGTTTGCTGAAGACTTTACCCTGGCAGAAGTCAAGGAACTAAATGCGATTGAACGGATTCCTGCTTTACGTGGTACTACTTTTGATCAAGACGGATTGAAAGTACCAACCCTGAAAGAAGTCATTGATTTGGTGAAACAAGTCGAACTAGAAACAGGTCGCAAAATCGGTATCTATCCCGAAACCAAACATCCTACTTTCTTTCAACAGCAAGGTATCAATACTAGCCAAATCTTAGCAGACACCCTCAAAGCTGAGAACTTTACCGACCCATCTCGGATCTTCATTCAATCCTTTGAAGTTGCTAACCTCAAGGCGCTGAAAAACACCATCATGCCCACCGCAGGGATTGATATTCCTCTAGTGCAATTGTTTGGCGGTTCAGGTCGTCCTTATGATTTTGTAGTCAGTGGTGATACCCGCACCTATACCGATATTTCTACACCAGCAGGTTTAACAGAAATTGCTACCTACGCCAAAGGAATTGGACCGAATAAACAGCGGATTATTCCTCAGTTGACGGTAGATGCCAATAAGGATGGTACTACTGATGATCTCAATGGTGATGGTCAAATTAGTGATGGCGATCGCGTTTTAGGCACACCCACAACCCTAATCCAAGATGCCCACAAAGCTGGTTTAATCGTCCATCTCTACACTTTAAGAAATGACGAGTTCTTCCTTCCCGATACTTACAAAAACGACCCCGGTGCAGAGTTCCGTAAGTTCATTGATTTGGGTGTAGATGGTTTCTTTACCGACTTCCCCAAAACCGGGCGACAAGTTCTAGTAAATAATTACCTAGCTGGTACAGGCTACGCTAATCCCAACGCGAATTTAAATACCCCTTACTTCAATAATTCACCGGAATACTTCGCTCCCAATCAGCCCTACTACGGCGACCTCGTAACAGCCAATTTAAACCGCTCCCAAGGCTTTGAAGGCATGGCATTTAGCCCTGACCGTCAAACCATCTACCCGATGCTGGAAGGAACTGTTGTCGGCGATCCTGCGGGTTCTGTACGGATTTATAAATTCGATGTAGCCAGCGAAAGCTACCAAGGATTAGTAGGACGTTATCAATTAGCCAGTACCAGCAATGCGATCGGTGATTTCACTCCCATCAATAACAACGAGTTCCTAGTTATTGAACGGGATAATGGCCAAGGTAGTACCGCCCTTTTCAAGAAGATATTCAAAGTTGATTTTAGCAAGATTGATGCTAATGGCTTTGTCTCCAAAGAAGAAGTAGCCAACCTTCTCAATATCCAAGACACCAATGATCTCAATGGTGACGGCAAAACTACCTACGATATGCCTTTCCAAACCATTGAAGATGTGTTGGTAATTGATAGCAAAACCATTTTGGTAGCAAACGATAACAACTATCCCTTCTCTATCGGTCGTCCTCCCGCGATTGACAACAATGAGATGGTGGTATTGGAATTAGACAAACCTCTTGCCCTTGATTCCCGTTTAGGTATATCTGCGTCTATAGCAGAAGCTACCCAATATATTGCCGGAACAACTGGTAAAGATGATTTGTTTGTCAGTGGTGGCACTGATGGCATCAACGACACCATCTTCACTGGTGCAGGTAATGACACAGTTGATACTGTCTTGGGTGCAAGTTCTCCCTTTGCTGGTAACAATATCGTTGATCTGGGTAGCGGTGATGATACTATCTTTGTCAATAAAGGCGATCGCACTTTTGGTAGTGATGGTAATGACACCTTTGATGCGAGAGATGGACAAGGTGGCAACCGCATATCCGGTGGTGTGGGTGATGATACCTTCTACTTGGGTAGCAATGACCGCGCTTTGGGTGGTGATGGTAAAGATATCTTCAGAGTTAGTCTTGGTGGTGGTAACTTAATTTCCGGTGGTGCTGGCGCTGACCAATTCTGGATTGTCAATGCTGAATTACCCAAAGCTGCTAATACCGTGCTTGACTTTCAACTGGGTACTGATGTTATTGGTATTCAAGGTGCTGTTAGCTTGGGTATTACGACATCCACACTCCAGTTAAATCAAGTTGGTGCAGATACCGCGATTGTCTTCAACAATCAAACTTTAGCTACGCTGACTGGTATTCAAGCCAGTAGTTTGAATTTGACAGATTCTAAACAGTTTGTCTTTGCTTAGAATATAATTCTCCCATAGGGGTTTAGCGCAATGCGTTAAGCCCCTGATTTTTAGTGTTACGAGGTAAAGTTTTTATCACAAAACCGTAGGGCGCAGGGACTGCACCCTCCATTGTATTTGATTAAAGCGAGAATTGCTGTAACATAAATCTCATTTTCCCACATCCCTATCGCCTTCCCATCATCCATGAGTCATTTCATTTAAAGCAGTATTAATTATTTCTTCACTAACTCCATGATGTTTTAAATTTTCAATAAAAGTAGAAATTCCTTGATTACGACTTTCTAAATAATATAAAATTGCTGCAATGGGCGATGGAGGTTCAATAGGATAATTTTGTTGTTCATAAACTTCTACTAAAGTCGTTAAAATATCTAATTTTTCATATTCTGGTGTATTAGGTTCAGCCTCAAAAATTTGTTCAATTTCTTTTAAGGCTTGTTGATAATCTGCTTCTGTTCTAATTGGTTTTAAGTTCATAATATCAAAC
>NZ_VILC01000037.1:40607-43120 GCF_009712065.1 Aphanizomenon sp. UHCC 0183
AAATTTAATGGCTCTTAACAATGTTGATTTATCCACCTATGTCAGAGTTGGACGTTACGACCTACCCGAACCTAAGCGGACAACACCGCCCATCAACAGCTTACTGGCTCAGGAGGTTTCCGCAGTAACTTACAATTGGGATACCGATACATTGTTTGTTGTTGGCGATGGTAGCACATCCATAGTGCAAGTATCAAAAACCGGGCAATTGATCAACTCAATGACCTTAGCTCTTGGTAGTAGTCCCCAAGGTACAGACTTTTATGATACAGAAGGACTCACTTATGTTGGCGGCGGTCAGTTCGTTTTAATCGAAGAACGGGACAGACAGGCAAGCTTATTCACATATACAGCAGGGACAACGCTAACCAAAAGCAATGTAAAAACTGTCAAGCTGGGGACAACAGTCGGCAATATTGGGATTGAAGGCATTTCTTGGGACCCGCAAACTAACGGATTCATTGCGGTTAAGGAGATTACACCAGAAGGTATTTTTCAAACAACCATTGATTTTGCGGCGGGGACTGCCAGTAATGGTTCGCCTACCACAGTTAACTCAACTGACCTTTTCGACCCAGCAAAAGCTGGTATTGCCGACTTCGCCGATGTTTTCGCATTGTCAAATCTGTCAGCTTTGAACGGGAAAGCCGATTCTAGCAACATCCTGATATTAAGCCAAGAATCAGGCAAGATTGTCAAGAGCGATCGCGCTGGCAATATCTCCAGTTCACTCACCATCGTCTCTGACCCTGGAAATCCCTTATCCATAGCCGACCAACAGCACGAAGGTCTGACAATGGACAAAGATGGTTATCTCTATGTCGTCAGCGAAAATGGCGGTGGTGACATTGATCATCCCCAGCTTTGGGTCTATGCCCCCTCCACAGCCATCAACCAAGCACCCACCGCTGTGGTATTGAACAATAAAATCAATGCAATTGCCGAAAACACCAGCACCAGTCCCGCCATTAAAGTTGCAGACATCACCATCACCGACGATGGATTGGGAACAAATACCCTCAGTTTAACTGGAACAGATGCCAGTTCCTTTGAGATTACGAATAATGGTTTATTTATCAAAACTGGAACTACCCTAGATTTTGAAACCAAGACCAGCTATAGCGTCAACGTCAATGTAGACGACACAACCGTTGGCAACACCCCAGATGCAACCACAGCATTTACCCTAGCTGTCACTGACGTGGTAAATGAGACACCCACCAATAGCAGCATTTTCATCACCGAAGTAGCGCCTTGGAGCAATAGTAACTCACCCGTGGCCGCAGATTGGTTTGAACTAACCAACAAAGGTACAAGTGCCGTAAACATCACAGGCTGGAAATTCGACGATAACTCCAACAGTTTCGCCTCTGCTGTCGCCCTAAGCGGTATCACAAGCATCGGCGCAGGTGAATCTGTGATCTTCATCGACGGTGCTACCATCAACACCATTTTCCGCCCCAACTGGTTCGGCGCAAATCCCCCAGCCAGCTTACAGATCGGTAACTACACTGGTTCAGGCGTGGGATTGAGTACATCTGGTGATGCCGTAAATATCTATAATGCTACTGGTGTTCTCCAAGCTAACGTCGTTTTTGGTGTATCACCAGCAGTCCCCTTTGCCACCTTCGACAATGCCGCCTTATTAAACAACGCCACGATCTCCACACTGAGCGCGGCTGGAGTCAACGGCGCGTTCGTAGCTGTCAATTCCTCCAACGCGGAAATCGGCTCTCCCGGCAGGATTAACGCCCCTGCCACCAGTGGAATTACTCTGACTCAAACTGGTGGGACAACCAATGTCACAGAAGGTGGGGCAACGGATAGCTATACAATCGTTTTAAACAGTCAACCAACAGCGGATGTAGCGATCGCCATTAATCCCAACAGTCAATTAACGACTTCCGCAGTCACACTCACCTTTACGCCTGCTAATTGGAATGTGGCGCAAAATGTGACAGTGACTGCGGTTGATGATGTCATTGTGGAAGGTTCTCATAGTGGTGAAATTACTCATAGTGTCACCAGCACTGATGCTCAATATAACAATATTACCATTAACCCCATTGTAGTCAGTATTACCGATAATGTCAACGATGCACCGACATTAGCAAATACAATTGCAGATCAAAACGCCAAACAAGATAACCTCTTTAACTTCCAAATTCCCACCAACACTTTCAGCGATATTGATGCTGGTGATGTTCTGACCTATTCAGCAACCTTAGAAAATGGCAATGCTTTACCAAGTTGGTTAACCTTTAATCCCACAACTCGCACCTTTAGCGGTACTCCCACCAATGACAATGTGGGTAATTTAAATGTTAAGGCGATCGCTACAGATAAAGCCGGGGTATCTGTTAGTGATATCTTTGTAATTACAGTTGAAAATGTCAACGATGCACCGACATTAGCAAATACAATTGCAGATCAAACCGCCAAACAAGGTGACGCTTTCAGTTTCCAAATTCCTACCAATACCTTCACAGATGTTGATGCAGGTGATGTTCTAA
>NZ_VILC01000037.1:43280-45501 GCF_009712065.1 Aphanizomenon sp. UHCC 0183
TTTTGAGTAATGCGATCGCAGATCAAACAGTTAAGGTCAATTCTACCTTTACATTTACACTACCCAAAGATACCTTCTCCGATCCAGACGCAGTTAATCCCTATAAAAACCTCGTCATCTTTGGTGATAGCCTCTCAGATACAGGTAACTTCTACAAAGCATCCGGTAACACTTTTCCACCATCACCCAACTATCAAGGTCGTTTTTCTAATGGCTTAGTTTGGGTTGATTACTTTGCACATGATTTACAATTTACAGACCAATCAATTCAAAACTACGCCTTTGTGGGCGCAAATACAGGAGTAAGTAATACTTTTGGGCAAATAACCGTACCTGGATTACTCACACAAATTCAGCAATTTAAAACTGTAAATACCAATTCCATCGGTAAAGATGGACTGTATGTAATTTGGGCTGGTGCTAATGATTTTCTGAATCTTGCCACAGATCCTACTCAAGCTGTGACTAATGCAGTTACTAATATTAGTAGTGCAATTACAACTTTAGCCGGATTAGGTGCTAAAGAAATTGTTGTTGGCAATTTAGCCGATTTGGGTGCTACTCCTGCGAGTATTGCTAGTAATAATGTAGCTAATGCCAGAGCAATTTCTCTTGGCTTTAATACAGCTTTAAATCAAGCTTTAACTAACTTAGAACCAGCTCTAAATGTTAATTTATCTTTGGTAGATAACTTTGGTTCGATTACAGCAGTTCAGACTAATCCTGCTAATTACAAATTCACGAATATTACCCAACCTCTAATTACAGCCACTAATCCAGTTAATCCTGATCAATATGCTTTCTGGGACGATGTTCATCCCACAACAAGACTGCATCAGTTAGTAACAGATACATTTGAAAATACACTGCTCAATGATGGTGTAATTCCTGATTTAATTAAATATTCTGCTACTTTAGCTGATGGTAGTAAGTTACCAGATTGGCTGAATTTTAACTCCACAACTCGAACCTTTAGTGGTACTCCCAACACAGGAAATGTAGGTAAATTAGATGTCAAGGTAATTGCGACAGATAAAGCCGGGGCAACTGTCAATGATATCTTTACTCTCGCAGTCAACCAATCTACAACTGTAGGAACTCCAGAAGATGATAAATTAATTGCCACTCCTGGTAGTCAATTCGATGGTCAAAACAATATTGTATTTACAGGTGCAGGTAAAGACGAGGTAGACTTGTCCACTGTATCTGTTTTTCCCAACTCAGGTAATAATATCGTTGATCTGGGTAGCGGTGAAGATACAATTTTTGTGAATAAACGCGATCGCGCTTTCGGTAGTGACGGTAATGACACCTTTAATGCTAAAGATGGTCAAGGTGGCAACCGCATATCCGGTGGTCTTGGGGATGATACCTTCTACTTGGGTAGCAATGACCGCGCTTTAGGTGGTGATGGTAAAGATATCTTCAGAGTTAGTCTTGGTGGTGGTAACTTAATTTCCGGTGGTGCTGGTGCTGACCAATTCTGGATTGTCAATGCTGAATTACCCTCTTCGGCTAATACCGTGCTTGACTTCCAACTGGGTACTGATGTCATTGGTATTCAAGGTGCTGTCAGTTTAGGTATTACCACATCCACACTCAAGTTAAATCAAGTTGGTGGAGATACTGCGATTGTCTTCAATAATCAAACTTTAGCGACTCTGACTGGGATTCAAGCCAGTAGCTTGAGTTTGACAGATTCTAAACAGTTTGTCTTTGCTTAGAATATAATTCTCCCATAGGGGTTTAGCGCGATGCGTTAAGCTCCTGATCTAGGGATATAGGGACAGCGATCGCTCGAATTAACCACCGAATACCTCATCCTGGAAATCCTGAAATCCTGGAAATTCTGATTCAGACAAATTCCCACAGCGATCGCTCGAATTAACCACCGAATCATAGAAATCCTTTTCTCAAGAATTGGTAAAGGCGATCGCTCGAATTAACCACCGAATCCTGGAAATCCTGATTCAGACAAATTCCCACAGCGATCGGTCTTCTCAATAATTTAGCAGGGGCGATCGCTCGAATTAACCACCGAATCCTGGAAATCCTGATTCAGACAAATTCCCACAGCGATCGCTCATCATTAATTATCCTCAAATTAACAACCTTATTTTGGTGCGATTAGAGTTATTTCAGATCCCCGACTTCTTTAAGAAGTCGGGGATATGGGGATATAGGGACAGCGATCGCCACCAATTAACCACCGGATACCTCA
>NZ_VILC01000037.1:45822-48794 GCF_009712065.1 Aphanizomenon sp. UHCC 0183
TTAATCAGCGTCAAATTAGCAACATCATTTACAAACAGATCCATCATCCTGTAAATCCTAAAATCCTGGAAATCCTGATTCAGACAATTAATCACCGTCAAATTAGCAACCTCCTCTGCAAATAGATCCCTCATCCTGGAAATCCTCACACAGCTTGCACCACGCTATCAGACAAATGCTACAATTAATCCGTAACGACAAGAAGTAAACAAAATGGAAAGCAGAATAACTATTCATCCAGATATTTGCAATGGACGACCTATTATTACTAATACTCGAATTTCTGTACAAACAATTATGGAGTTTTTAGGTGCTGGTGATTCAATTGAGGAAATTCTGGAAGAGTACCCCTCTCTACAACGAGAAGATATTTATGCTTGTATTCAATTTGCAGCAAAGTTGATGGGGAATCACTACGAAGTGAGAAAAATCGCATGAATGGGTTTTTATTCGATGAAAATCTACCCGTGAAAATTCAATTTACTCCATCTTTACCCATTGTCCATGTTTCAATCTTAGGTAACAGTCCAAGTGATACCCAAATATGGCAGTATGCGAAAGAAAGAAAACTGGTAATTGTTACCAAAGATGCAGATTTTTCTGATCGCATGATGGTTGATTTACTCCCGCCTAAAGTAGTACATCTACGCTTTGGGAATGTGCGAAAACGTCAATTTCACTCACTCCTGTCCAGAGTTTGGCCAGAAATTGAAATTTTAGTGGCTGATCATCAGTTAATTAATATTTATTTGGATCAGATTGAAGCTTTTAAATAATTAATGTTTGATACTAGAAAGCGATCGCTTAAAATGATAAATCACATCTTGCAAGCTATCAGACAATTTCCCTGCGCCACCCTATCAGACAAATGCTACAATTAATTAGTAACGACAAGAAGTAAACCTTATGTTACAAGTACAAATTAAATCTGATTCTCCCGACGTTGAAATCGTCCAAAACCTAATTAAAGGAGCTATTGAATCTGAGATTAAAAATTTACAAAGATCCTTAGAGAAAACTAATAAATTATTGCAAGAATTTGAGACAAAATATCAAGTTTCATCAGAATTTTTCTGGACTAATTGGACAGCAGAAAACCTATCAGGAGGGGACGATGAATATGTAAGTTGGGCGGGAGAAATTAAAATTAAGGACAAATTAATTAAGGCTTTACAAAAGTTGGATACTATAGAATATGTCACTCAACAATTACCAAGCTAATATTGTTGTCATTATTCAAAAATATGTGAACCAAGGGTGGATTATATCCTTTAATTTTTCAGTAGATGCTAGATCAAACTATGTCGGGTTTATCCAGGGAAATTTAGAATTTTCACGGGGGAGTCGCTTATTTTTCAAAGAATATATTGATCTACAAGAATCATTAGAAAAGCTCTCTTATTCATTCCATTATCAAGACAATGAAAACAACTTAATATTTCGCTATGATAATGCCAAACACAAACCTGATTTGGGCTACGCAGATCATAAGCATATTAAAGATGAAATTATCCCATCTACAATTCCAGAGCTTGAACAAGTGATTTTAGAGATTATTAGGGACTATTTAGAGGATACTTGACAACTTTCCAATCCTGGTACACTATGCTATCAGACAAATTCCCACAGAGTTATTTCAGATCCCCGACTTCTTGAAGAAGTCGGGGATCTAGGGATATAGGGACAGCGATCGCCACCAATTAACCACCGGATACCTCATCCTGTAAATCCTGAAATCCTGGAAATCCTGATTCAGACAATTAATTATCTAGGACTTACGCACGCTCACTAATTTACCATGATATGAATGAACGAAATTGCGTCGTTTTCGGCTTTGGGAATAACTTATTGAGTAGGGTGCGTCAGATAGAGGGAATCTGTTTTTTTGTCAAAATATCGTGTCTGACGCACCCTACAAGGGATAAAATTTACCTCGCATATTTGGGGAATCTTGTCAATGCGTAAATCCTATTATCCTCAAATTAACAACCTTATTTTGGTGCGATTAGAGTTATTAAGGATAGTAATTTATTGGGACATTTATCAACAAAAATGTTATTATTTACTAATAGTAAAGTGCTGATATTAAGATTCAACAGTTATTATGGGATACCCAAAGCACTGCAACGCCAAAATCGGGCGTTGCTGATTAAGAGTATGATTTTGTTTCACGCAGAGGCGCAGAGTCGCAGAGAGTAAGAGGTTGAAATGATTGATTTTTCAATTTCATACCCTAATTCAGCAACGCCTAAAATCGGTAATCGGTTTAATGTGATAATGTAACTAATTTTAGTTGCAAAAAATCGTTGAGGACAGATAATGGAAGTAAGCAGTCGGGAGTTCTCATGACCCGCAGGGAGAAATTAATTAAGCGGTTTCTTAGCATTCCCAAGGATTTCACCTGGGAGGAGTTAGTCAGCTTGCTTTCGGGGTTTGGGTTTGAGGAAGTCAGCACAGGTAAAACGGGAGGTTCTCGGCGGCGTTTTCTCAATGATGCGGGAGTGATTATTACGTTACATAAACCCCATCCTCAAAATATTCTCAAACGATATCAGATTGAACAGATTATTGAGATTCTCCAAGGGGAAGAATTGCTATGAATAACATGATGCAATACAAGGATTATTTCGGGTCTATTCACTATAGTGATGATGATAAAACCTTCTACGGACAGGTGGAATATATCCGCAGTTTAATTAGTTTTGAAGGGGAAGATGTGGCTAGTCTCAGGGCTAGTTTTGAGGAAGCAATTGATGATTATTTGTCTCTTTGTGAAGAAAAAGGGATTGAGCCTGAGAAGCCATTTAAGGGGAGTTTTAATGTCCGTGTAGGTAGCCAACTTCATCGTCAAGCGGCGTTATTTGCTCAACAACGGGGGGTAAATCTTAATAAGTTGGTGACGGATGCACTGGAACGTTATTTGAAAGGGGAATCTTTAGAAAATGCTTGAGGAATTCGGGATATGAAGTGGC
>NZ_VILC01000037.1:48974-49460 GCF_009712065.1 Aphanizomenon sp. UHCC 0183
GTAAAATCAGTTTTTGTCTAGTGTGTTAATTCTGAATCCCTTATCCCATAAGACTTCATGCACAAAATATGTCGCCATATTTTTACGAGAAAGTTCATGGAACAGATGTTTTCGGTGTAAACTACGGTAACACCAATAATTTTTCGGACAATCCCTCCAAAAATACACAGAATTAACACACTAGGTTTTGTCCTTTGATGTGATTCCTACAGCGAGTGAAGCGAACTGCTTGCAGCAGCGCTTCGCTATCGCTCAATTTCCCTCAAGAATTTAGTAGGGGCGATTGCTACCAATTAACCACCGAATCCTTCATCCTGTAAATCCTGATTCAGACAAATTCCCACAGCGATCGCCACCACCTGAGTTCGACATAAGATAATTTGTGGAAAACTCGCCCCAAGTATGAGTCTCAAACCCTTATGATCTCGTTGAAAAAATCATAACTCCGAACTCCGAACTCCGAACTCCGAACTCAGGTGCCACCAA